>NZ_JBBNIH010000138.1:0-169453 GCF_040094125.1 Faecalibacterium longum | reverse complement strand
CGCCAGTGGCGGAAACAGGGAGGAGCTGTTGGGGCCGCGGCCAGCAGGATGCGAGCGGCAGCGAAGCAGACGCTGGGTGCCGCAACCCGGGCTCCTTTAATAAAATGGGCGGGCAAGGCCGCAAACCAATTATAACATAGATTTTCGACAAAAGATATAGAAATAAACAAATCTGCCGTAATGGAAATCCCCCAAGGAGCTGCGACCTCCAAGGGGGATTTTTGTTCTGCTCCCTTCCCACCCCGCATATACTCTCATCAGAGCAAGGACAGGAAAGGAGCATCACCATGGAGCTGAAAGTGTTCCGGGACGTTCTGCCTGCGGCGGGTGCGGACTGCACCGCCAAGGCGGAGCTGCCCCTCGAGACCGAACTACTGATCTCGGACTATCTGCCGCCGGTGCAGCGCATCGTCAAGTGCTTCGCAAAGCCGGTGGTGCTGCAAAAGCAGCTGGCCCCCGGGCGGCTGACGCTGGAAGGATATTTGCGCTGTACCGTGTATTATCAGGGCGAAGAGGGGGCGGGGCTGTGCCAGACCGAGCAGAAGCTGCCCTTCACCAAGGCCCTCGAGCTGCCCAGCTTTGCGGCCACGGCGTGGACAGCCTGCGTCGAGGGCCAGACCGAATACCTCAACTGCCGGGCCGTCAACCCCCGCCGCATCGAGGTGCGGGGGGCCTACGGGCTGGTGGTGAGCGTCCACGCCCAGCTGTCCACCGAGGTCATCACGGCCCTCAGCGAGGGCGGCATCGAGCAGAAGCCGGTCACGCTGGCAGGGGTGCGGCGGGCCGCCACCCTCGAAAAGCTCGTGACCATCGAGGGGGCGCTGACCTTCCCGAAGCCTCCCGCCGCCATCCTCGACATCACCGGCACCGCCGAGGTGCGGGAGCTGAAGCGGATGCAGGGCAAGGCCGTGGCGAAGGGGGTTTTGCATGTCCTCTGCGCATGGCGGGCCGAAGGGGACGCCGCCCTCCGCAGCCAGACCGCCGACCTGCCCTTCAACCAGATCCTGGATGCAGACGGCCTCAGCGAGGACTGCCGCTGCCTCTGCGTGCTGGAGCCGGTGGGCTTTGCGGCGGCAGAAGGGGAGACCACCGAGGACGGCTCTGCCTCCACCACCCTCACGGCCACGGCGATGCTGCGGCTGAGCGGCTGGCGTCCCTACCAGCTCCAATGCGTGGCCGATGCCTTCTCCACCCGCTTCGAGACGACCCTCACGCCCCAGACTCTCGCCACCGAGTCGCTGCTCTGCGCGCTGGACGAGACGACGGTGCTGCGAGGCTCCGGCCCTCTGCCCGACGCAGGAGCGCATATTTTGGCCTGCTTCGCGTCCTTCGGGCCGGTGAGCCTGACGCGGCAGGAGGGGAGAGCCGTCCTGACGGCCCGGGCCGTGGTGTCGGCCTTTGCGGAAAATACCCTCGGGGAGATGGAGTGCTACGAAAAGGCGCTGGACTATGCCCTGCCTCTCCCCGCCGACCTGCCCGAGGATGCCGACGCCTACCCCGAGTGCTGGCTGAGCGTTCAGGACCTGCAATGCGCCAGCGCAGGCGGCGCGCTGGATGTGTCCCTTACCGTCCGGGCCGAGGGCGCGGTGCTGGCGCGGCAGACGGCCTCTCTCGTGGGGGCGGTGGAGCTGGGCGACCCCCTCGCCCCCGCCGACCCGGAGGTGTCGCTCCGCATCTGCTACGCCCAGCCGGGGGAGGAGCTGTTCGCCATCGCCCGGCGCTACCACGTCTCGCCCGGCCAGATGCTGGCCGCCAACGACCTCCCCGACGGCACCGCCCGCCTCGACGAGGCGCGGAGACTGCTTGTGCCGGGGGTGTGAGCGAAGTTGTAAACTTTCCGCACAGCGCTTGACTTTTGCGGGGGGATCGGGTATCCTAAAGTCAGGAATGTCAAGGGTCAAGATTGTCACCCCAAAAAGGAAAAACCCCCTCGGAGTCGCTACCTCCAAGGGGGCTTTTCATTTAGTTGGGCTTACGGTCATCGTTGTACCGGTCAAGCCACTTGCAACGGCGACGACCGCCGCCAGCGGCGGAAGCAGGGAGGATCCGCAACCCGGGCTCCTTCTTGTCATATCCATATTGCATCCGCTTTCATCATATAAGGCCGTTCCAGTCTTTTCTCTTCTGCGCCACATCGGGAACGCTCCTGTTCACTGGCATGAAGAGACTTTTTCTTCCAAGCTTCTATTCCCTAGGCCGAACGTATTAGTTACGCAGTGCTTTTTCACGCACTTCCGGTGTAACTGCTTTCAGAAGATTATAGAGGTCAATAATATCGGTGATTGCCTGCCGGTCCTGCACCGTCCATGTGTAATCAAACTTGCTATAATCCGTTCCCTCGAAACGCATGATAACGGTATCGGCACTCAAAAGGTTTCGCAACCATTCGACTTCACTGTCTTCCATTTCAAAGGTGGCCCATGCAAACCATTTACCAAGCTCTTTGTCGTATCCATAACCGGAGTTATCATAATCGCAAATGTAAGTGTACTTATAATCTCCACCGCGCAGAATGATGTCATCGATATCCAGCTCGGAAGAGCCCATGTAAGTAAAATCTTCCCAGAAAACAATAGTGTTCCCCTTGTCCCAGATATAAAGGTTGGGGCCAATGCCACACGTCTTGCGCTTATCGATGCTGTCATCATGCGGGGTTGTAATCGCCCAGCAGTCTTCTACTGCATCGTAGTTGACATTGCACTTTGCAAGTGCATCCTGAATACCAAGAATCTGCTGTGCTTCTGCCAGCACACCAAAATTGGTGACAGCAGCTTTTCCTGCATCATCCAACTGGTTATAGGCATCCAAAGCGGCCACGATTGCCGCGCGTCTGCTGCGCGTGACAGTACCGATCTGGCTGATCAGCGCTTCTACCTGCTCCGGGGTCACAGCACTATTCTGCTGCGCGAGCACCGCAAAGGGAACGTCCCCGGCGGGGCTGGCGGCCAGCGCAGGCAATGCAGTACCTGCCATCAGAGCGGCCACAAGGCTGCCTGCCACAATAACTTTGCATTTTTCTGTAATTTTCATTTGATTTGCCTCTTTCCTCTTGATTTCAGCTTATAGCTGTTGTAACATAAAATTATAAATACAACAAAAAGGAGCGCTTTGGCATGATGACAAATGAAGAGATCCTTGCTATCCTGCGGCAGTACCCTGATCTGGTCCCCGAGGTTCTGGCCATCCTGACCGAAGCCCCTGCCAAAACAGATCTGCCGTTTGTCGGCTGATTCACTCCGGCTTTGCCCGGGAGCGCAGCAGCGTTTCCACCGCGTGCAAAATAAGTATACCATAAACTTCGGCAAAAAGATACAGGAAGCGATGCCACGAGCCGCAACCCGGCCTTGTCGAACGAAGTGAGACTGAGAGGGCAAGCTCCATAAGTACGACTTATGACGAAAATATGAATAAAAACTCGAAAAAGCCCTACCGTTCCCGGTTCCGGTCTGCTATAATTTTCTATGCTTGTTACAAAAACCTGAAGTGAAGTAAAGGAGCCAGGATATGATAAAAAGCGCTGAACTGGAAAATTCGGCATATGAGTTTGAGGCGAAAATGCCGCTGCGCCACGCTGTCCCGCTGGGATTGCAGCACGTGTTCGCCATGTTCGTGGGCAACCTCACCCCGCTGCTCATCATCACCAGCGCCTGCGGCCTCGCGGGCGGTGAGTTCGCAGACCTGCAGGTGAGCCTGCTGCAGAACGCCATGTTCGTGGCGGGCATCGTCACGCTGGTGCAGCTGTACGGCCTCGGCCCTGTGGGCGGCAAAGTGCCGATCATCATGGGTACCAGCTCGGGCTTTCTGGGCGTGTTCAACAGCGTGGCTGCCACCATGGGCGGCGACGTCACGGCCTACGGCGCCATGATGGGCGCATCCATTCTGGGCGGCCTGTTCGAGAGCGTGCTGGGCGTCTTTCTGAAGCCCCTGCGCAAGCTGTTCCCGCCGGTGGTCACCGGCACGGTCGTGCTGTCCATCGGCCTGTCCCTCATCTCCGTGGGCGTCAACTCCTTCGGCGGCGGCAACGCAGCCAAGGACTTCGGCTCGGTGGAAAACCTGCTGCTGGCCGTCTTCGTGCTGGTGGTCATCCTCCTCTTCAAGCACTGGACCAAGGGATTCCTCAGCTCTTCCTCCATCCTCGTGGGCATCGTCGCGGGCTATCTGGCAGCCATCGTCATGGGCTTCGTCCTGCCCACCACCGGCGTCACCGCCGACGGCGTGGAGTTCACCAAAGCATGGGTGCTGAACTGGAACAAGGTCGCTGAGGCCAGCTGGTTCGCCATCCCGAAGCTGGTGCCGGTCAAGATCGTCTTCGACCTCCGCGCCATCCTGCCCGTCATGATCATGTTCATCGTCACCGCCGTGGAGACGGTGGGCGACATCTCCGGCGTCATGGAGGGCGGCATGAGCCGCGAGGCCACCGATAAGGAGCTGAGCGGCGGCATCATCTGCGACGGCCTCGGCTCTACCGTCGCCGCCTGCTTCGGCGTCCTGCCCAACACCTCCTTCAGCCAGAACGTGGGCCTCGTGGCCATGACCAAGGTGGTCAACCGGGGCGCACTGGCCACCGGTGCCATCTTCCTGATGCTCTGCGGCCTCATCCCCAAGCTGGGCGCACTCATCTCCATCATGCCGCAGGCCGTTCTGGGCGGCGCTGCCGTCATGATGTTCTCCTCCATCGTGGTGTCGGGCATCCAGCTCATCACCAAGGAGAAGATGACTCCCCGCACCCTGACCATCGTCTCTGTGGCGCTGGGCGTGGGCTACGGCATGGGTGCAAACGCCAAGATCCTTGCCAACACCCCCCAGTTCGTCCAGCTCATCTGCGGTGAGAGCGGCATCGTGCCTGCTGCCTTCGTGGCCATCCTGCTCAACTGCCTGCTGCCCCGCGATGAGAAGTAAGCGTTGAACCACTGCGGCCTCCCTGTCTTTGCAGGGAGGTCTTTTTGTGCTATAATTTCCCCAGTCCTATCAGTAAGAGGGAAGGAGGACTCTATGGAACTGCAAACTGCCGCCCGCTATCGTCTTCTGGACGAGCTGCGGGGACTCGACCTCATCAGCATGATGCTCTACCACGGGATGTGGGACGTGGTGTTCCTCTTCGGCGTGGCCCAGAAGTGGTACACCGGACGCCCGGGCTTTGTGTGGCAGCAGAGCATCTGCTGGGT
Organism: Faecalibacterium longum; assembly: GCF_040094125.1. Lineage (NCBI taxonomy): Bacteria > Bacillati > Bacillota > Clostridia > Eubacteriales > Oscillospiraceae > Faecalibacterium > Faecalibacterium longum. Next base: position 164,288 of record NZ_JBBNIH010000138.1, on the reverse strand, counting down.
CTTCATCCTGCTTTCGGGCTTCTGCCTGCCGCTGGGGCATCATCCGTTCCGGCGGGGAGCCGTCGTCTTCGGGGCAGGGGCGCTGGTCACAGCCGTCACCCTGCTCTTCCTGCCCGAGGACGTGGTGTGGTTCGGGGTGCTGACTCTGCTGGGCTCGTCCATGCTCCTCACCGCCGCGCTGGACCCGCTGCTGCGCCGCGTCCCGCCCGCCGTGGGCGTGGCCGTCAGCGCCCTGCTGTTCTGGGTGACCTACCCGACGATGAACGGCTTCTGGAACCTGCCGGGCGGGCGTCTGGCCCTGCCGCAGGCCCTCTACGCCAGCTACACCACGGCCTATCTGGGCTTCATGCCGAAGAGCTTTTTCTCCACCGACTATTTCCCGCTGCTGCCCTGGCTGTTTCTGTTCTGGGCGGGGTACTTCCTCCACCACCTCGTGGGCCGCGGACGCCTCGCGCCGCTGCGCAGGTCGGTCTGCCCGCCGCTGGGCTGGATGGGCCGTCACTCGCTGGTGCTCTATCTGCTCCATCAGCCGGTCATCCTGGGGGTGCTGACGGTGGCGTTCCGGCTGGTGAGAGCGGGGTAAAACTTCTGGAAAAGTTAGCCTCTGTGACCGCTTGACAAAGCAGCGGCGCTGTGGTATCCTATGGACGGTTAGAGAAACCTAACTAAAGAGATGCGTCTGAGCCTGCTTCCGACGCATTTTTATGGAGCAAAATGTTAGAAGCAGCTAACCCAATAAATCAAAAGTGAGGCTGAATATTATGAGCAAAGTAGCAATCGTATTCTGGAGCGCGACCGGCAACACCGAGACCATGGCAAACTGCATCGCGGAGGGTGCAGGCGCTGCCGCCACCATCGTCCCCTGCGCCGAGATGGACGCAGCAAAGCTGGGCGAGTATGACGTGGTGGCCTTCGGCTGCCCGGCCATGGGCGCTGAGCAGCTGGAGGAGAGCGAGTTCGAGCCGATGTTCGCGGGCCTCGAAGGCTCTCTGAACGGCAAGAAGGTGGCTCTGTTCGGCTCCTACGGCTGGGGCGACGGCCAGTGGATGCGCGACTGGTGCGAGCGCGCCAAAGAGGACGGCGCACAGCTGTTCAGCGACGAGGGCCTCGTCTGCAACGAAACGCCCGACGACGACGTTCAGGCTGCCTGCCGCAAGCTGGGCGCTGATCTGGCCAACTGGTAAAAAATAACACCGGCCCATCCTGCATCATCCCGCGTCTTTGGGGCAACCTAGGGACAAAGAGGTGATGAATGAATGGAAAACACAGGTGTCCGCTGTGATGTCTGCGAGTGCCGCCACAACGTGGGGAGCTGCAAGTGTGACTTGCCCGAGATCACGGTGACGGAGCGCTGCACCTGCTCTTCTCAGCAGGTGGACATCCCGCACTACTGCCAGAGCTACGAGAAGAAGTAAGCACTGCGCAACAAAAAGACCTCTGCCCGACGGCCTTGCCGGGCAGGGGTCTTTTGCTGTTAGAAGCTGTTTTCATAGGCGGTGTGCAATGCTTATGAAAACGGCTTCTCTAGTGGAGGCTGACGCCGAAGGTGGGCAGGCTGCGCAGCAGGGTGCCGACGTTGTGCATCTCGTAGATGCCGAAGCCCAGAGCGCTGGCGGCTACGAGGTTGTCGGCCCGGTCGTCGATGAAGATGCACTCATCGGCCCGGAGATGGTACTTGTCCAGCAGGGCCTGATAGATGCGGGGGTCGGGCTTGTTGATCTTCACTTCGCAGGAGGCCACGCCGCCGTCGAAGAGGCCCTCGAAGTCCCGGTGCATCAGCAGGTCCAGAACGTCCTCGGGGATGTTGCTCAGGTAGTAGGCGCAGTAGCCGCGCTGCTTGAGCTGCTCCACCAGCGTCTGCATCCGGCGGCGGGGACGGAGCATACTCATCCAGTCGTCCAGCACGCCCTCCACCTCGAAGCCCCGGCCCACGGCCCTGGCCCGCTCGAGCATCCGCTCGTTGGCCTCCCGGCGGGTGATGCGGCCCGCGTCCAGCAGCCGCCATTCTCTGCTGCCGAAGGTCAGGTCGTAGACCTCCTCTTCCAGCCCCCGGTTCCCGAACAGGTCGATGAGGTACTTGTGGGGGTCGAAATCCACCATGACGCCGCCGAAGTCGAACACGATATTTTTATACATCGATGATACCTCTTAAAAAAAAGTTGGGATCGCACTGCGCCCAGTATAGCACATCCGGGGCAGTATTTTCCAGCCCTTTTGCATCGTCCGGCCCGCCCCGGCATAGGATGGGACTGTAAGGGGGCGGGGGAGATGACCTTTCGGGAGCTGTGCAGCAAGGAAGTCGTCCAGCTGAAGGACGGAGCCTGCCTTGGCCGGGTGGACGATGTGGAGCTGGACGCCGACACGGCCCGCATCGGGAGTTTGCTTCTGCTGGGGCGGCCCCGGCTCTTCGGGCTGCTGGGCCGGGACGAGACCCTGACCATCCCGTGGGCCGACATCGAGCGCATCGGTCTGGACGCCATCCTCGTGCGGACGGACATCCCCGCCCCGCCGCCCTCCCACGGGGGACTGCTGGATAAATTGCATCAGTGGCTGAACGGATGAAAGATTTTCACCCGTTTTTTTGCCCGTCAGGTCTGGATTTTGGAGGCGGGAGGATTATAATAGAGGACTGGGGCGGAGTCTGCCGCCTCAAATAATAAGAAAAACGCAGAAGTGAAAGGAACTTCTTTATGACACACCATCCGAGTGCTGCGTCCCTCCGGCTGCATGGGGCGCGGCTGCTGTTTCCGCCTGTGGCCACCCTTTTGTTTCTGGTGCTCACCGAGTACATCGCCCGCGGCGCCCTGAGCGGAGATACCTTTGTGCAGTACATCTTCCCCCACGCAGAAGCCTATCTGCTGGCGTGGGGGCTGCTCTTCCTCGTCTGGATGGCGGTGGACTGGCTCACCCGCTTCGCCCCGCTGGCCACCCTCCTGTCGGCCCTGCTGGGCTGTCTGCCCGCCACGGTGGACTTTTACATCCTGCAGCTCCGGGGCGAGCCCTTCCTCCCGTGGGACCTGATGCAGGTGTCCGAGGCGGCCGGCGTGGCCTCCGCGGCGGGCATCCACGTCCAGAAGAGCATGGTCGTCTCCGGCGTCGTGGTGCTGGCTCTGACCGTCGGCTCCTTCTTCCTCTACCGGGGGCGTCAGAAGCTGCCGTGGGTGCAGCGTCTGGCGGGCTTCGCGGCCAGCACAGCGGCCACCTGCGCCCTCATCTTCGGGGTGTTTTTGCAGCCTGCCGTCACCCAGTCGCTGGGCATCCTGCCCGACGCATGGATGCAGGACCGCTACTACCGCTATTACGGCGTCATCACCAGCTTCCTCACCAACCTGACGAATCTGGAGATCGATAAGCCCGAGGCTTACTCGGAGGAGGCCATCAACGCCATCCTCGACAACGTGGAGGCAGGGGAGAAGTACACCACCGGCCCGGTCTACCCCGGCTCCTACGCCGCCCAGACCCCGGCAGACGAACAGGTGAAGCAGCCCACCATCCTCTACGTGATGGACGAGTCCTACTGGGACGTCTCGGAGCTGGAACAGTACGGCTTCCAGTTCGACACCGACGTCTCGGCCAACCTCCACGCTCTGCAGCAGACCAGCGCCTATGGCCGGGTCTACAGCCCCAGCTTCGGCGGCGGCACCTGTGATGTGGAGTTCGAGGCCCTGACGGGCTACTCGGTGTCCTATCTGCCCAGCGGCAGCAAGCCCTACCAGCAGCACGTGACGAAACCCATGTTCGCCCTGCCCAGCTACCTCAAGACCGAAGGGTATCAGACGGCGGCGGTCCACTGCTTCTGGGCCAGATACTGGAGCCGCGACACGGCCTACCCCAACCTCGGCCTCGACGACTTCATCAGCCTCGAGAAGATGCACGGCGTCCAGAAGGTGCGCCGCCACTACTGGACCACCGGCCTCGTCACCGACGACTCCATGGCAGACCAGATCATCGGCCAGTACGAGACCATGAAGGCCCAGTCCGACGCCCCCGTCTTCCTCCACGCCGTCACCATGCAGAACCATACCAATTATAATAAGGATAACTACCCCGATGACCAGCGGGTGAAAGTCACCGAAGCCCCGGCGGGCCTCAAGGCCAGCACCGTGGGTGCGCTGGAAGACTTTGCCACCGGCATCCGGGACGCCGACGCCATGCTGGGCAGGCTGACGGACTACTTCTCGCAGGTGGACGAGCCGGTCATCCTCGTGTTCTGGGGCGACCACTACAACCCTATCGATTCCAATTACGACATCTACACCCGCAGCGGCTATGCCAGCGGCTCCAGCGCCGACCCCCGCCTCCATCAGACCACCCTGCTGATGTGGTCGAACTACTCCGACCGCGCGGTTGACCTCGGCACCATCGCCGCCTACGACATCTCGCCGGTGATGATGGAGCTGTTCGGCCTGCGTCAGCCCGCCTACTTCCAGTTCCTTGGCCGTCAGCTCCGGGCCGCCTATCGGGCCAACACCCGCGGCACCATCCTGGAAAAGGACGGCACCGCCTCGAACGAGCTGACCCCCTTGCAGCAGAAGTGGAGCGATGAGCACTGGCTGCTCCAGTACGACCTCATGTTCGGCAAAGGCTATGCCCTGAGCCGGATGGGCCTCGAGAGCATCGCCGAGGGCGCAGATTGACGAAAAACTACGATTCTTTTTAGAAAAAAGCACGAAAACCCCTTGCAACGGCCAGAGGTTTGTGCTATTATTACTTAGCATTACACACGCATCACTATGCCCTTTTGTGCCCGGGAGGGTGGAGGGCAGTCTGCAACCGTCCGATACGGCGGCAGATCACGGTGTGCGGAGGCAAAACAAATTTTGGAGGTAATTTTACTATGGCAGTCGTTTCTATGAAGCAGCTTCTCGAGGCAGGCGTTCACTTTGGTCACCAGACCCGCCGCTGGAACCCCAAGATGGCGAAGTATATCTTCACCGAGCGCAACGGCATCTATATCATCGACCTGCAGAAGACCGTCAAGAAGCTGGACGAGGCTTACAACTACGTGAAGGAAGTTGCAGCTGAGGGCGGCGACATCCTGTTCGTCGGCACCAAGAAGCAGGCTCAGGAGTCCATCCGTGACGAGGCTCTGCGCTGCGGCATGCACTACGTCAACGCTCGCTGGCTGGGCGGTATGCTGACCAACTTCCGCACCATCCGCAAGCGCATCGACCGTATGGCTCAGCTGCAGAACATGAAGGACAACGGCACCTTCGAGCTGCTGCCCAAGAAGGAAGTGGCCAAGCTCGAGCTGGAGATGGAGAAGCTGGACAAGTACCTCGGCGGCGTCAAGAACATGAAGACCCTGCCCAAGGCCATGTTCATCGTTGACCCCCACAAGGAGCGCATCGCTGTTGCTGAGGCTCGCAAGCTGAACATCCCCATCGTTGCTATCGTTGATACCAACTGCAACCCCGACGAGATCGACTACGTCATCCCCGGCAACGACGACGCTATCCGCGCTGTCAAGCTGATCGCTGGCGCTATGGCTGACGCTGTGCTGGAAGGCAAGCAGGGCAACCAGGAGGCCGCTCCCGCTGAGGACGCAGCAAACGCCTGATTTCCCGAAATTCTCACAAACCAACAAATACTGTGTAAGGGAGAATACCAAAATGGCTATTACTGCAAAGGACGTTATGGAACTGCGCAAGCAGACCGACTGCGGCATGATGGAGTGCAAGAAGGCTCTGACCGAGGCTGACGGCAACTTCGAGAAGGCGATCGAGATCCTGCGTGAGCGTGGTCTGGCTACCGCCGCCAAGAAGGCAAGCCGCGTGGCTGCCGAGGGCATGGTCTACGCCGATTACTGCCCCGAGTGCAAGGTGGGCGTCGTCATCGAGGTCAACGCCGAGACCGACTTCGTCGCCAAGAACGACAAGTTCGTTGCCTTCGTCAAGGAGGCCACCAAGGTCATCATGAAGCAGAACCCCGCTGATGTCGAGGCTTTGATGGCATGCAAGACCGAGAGCGGCGAGACCGTCGATGAGGCTCTGAAGAACCTCATCCTGGTCATCAAGGAGAACATCAAGGTTCGCCGTTTCGTCCGTTACGAGGGCGTCTGCTCTGCATACGTCCACGGCGGCGGCACCCACGGCATCCTGGTCAACTTCGAGACCACCAACGGCATCGAGGCTAAGGACGAGTTCGCTGCATACGGCAAGGATGTTGCCATGCAGGTCGCAGCTGCCAACCCCAGCTACGTCGATGAGGCTGCTGTCCCCGCTGAGGTCGTCGCCAAGGAGAAGGAGATCCTCCTCGCTCAGATGGCTAACGACCCGAAGAACGCCAACAAGCCCGACGCTGTCAAGCAGAAGATGATCGAGGGCAAGATCAAGAAGTACTTCAAGGAGAACTGCCTGGTCGATCAGGAGTTCGTCAAGGACAGCGACATGACCGTTGGTCAGTACACTGCCAAGGTCGCAAAGGACCTGGGCGGCGAGATCAAGGTCATCAAGTTCACCCACTTCGTCAAGGGCGAGGGCCTGGAGAAGCGTTCTGACGACTTCGCTGCTGAAGTCGCAAGCATGGTGAAGTAAGCCAGCTTCTACTGCTAAAGTTGAAGAAAGCCGCAGTGCCTGTAACAGGGCGCTGCGGCTCTTTTTGTTGGTGTTTGTAAGGGAAACTGAGGATGGATGTATTGCTCCACGACAGCTATACAGGAGTCGGTAGCTTTCTCTTCGGACACGGTTCGGGCCATTCCATCGCCCGCCCTATTGCCTTCGGCAACAGGGTCCCACCCCAGCGGACGGTCCTCAGAGAAACTACCGACTCCATCTACGCACCGGACGACACCCCGCATTGCCGCGTATCCAGCCAGAGCAGGGGAAAACCATCACCACCACACAATAAGAGCAAACAAAAACGCCGCCGACGGTTCAGAAGCCGTCAGCGGCGTTTTGCTTATTCAGTCAGCAGCGGTCAATGGATCAGGCCTTGGCCTCGCTGTTGTGCTCTGCCTTCTTGTAGGCGGAGAAGGAGTGGAACACGATGTTCAGGCCCAGAACGATCAGCAGCACAGCCAGGATGAGCTGCAGGCCGTTGGCGATGAACACAGCGCCCCAAGTGGTCTCACCGGCAGGGATGGTGACAGCAGCGGCATTGCTGATGGCCTTGACCATAGCCATGAGACGCTGCACCAGAGCGGTGAAGGTGACGCAGAGCATGATGACCAGCGGGGGGAAGAGCATCTTGTTGCTGCGGCCGGTGACCTTCAGGAAGACGCACAAGGTAGACAGGACCAGAGCGCTCAGCAGCTGGTTTGCAGAACCGAACAGGGGCCAGATGTTGGCGTAGCCGATCTTGGTCAGGATGAAGCCGAACACCAGAGTGATGAAGGTGGAGAAGTAGACGTTGCAGAGCAGCTTGCGCCAGCCCTCAGCGTGCTCCATGTCGTCCACGCTGAACAGCTCCTGGAAGCTCATGCGGCCGATACGGGCCACGGCATCCAGACTGGTCAGAGCCAGTGCGGAAACGCACATGGTCATAAAGACGGTAGCGGCATAAGCGGGGACACCGAACATCTCAAAGAAACCGGCGACGCCGCGGCTGAAGATCTGGAAGGGAGTGCCGGCGGCGGGGGTGCCGTCAGCAGCGGCAGCAGCACCGGCGACGCACAGAGCCAGAACAGCCAGCAGGCTCTCGAGGATCATGGCGCCATAGCCGACCTTCAGCATATCCTTCTCGTTCTCGACGGTCTTGGAGGAAGTGCCGGAAGAGACGAGGCTGTGGAAGCCGGAGACAGCACCGCAGGCCACGGTGACGAACAGGATGGGGAACATGGTACCCAGCTTCTCGTTGGTGAAACCGGTGAAGACGGGCAGGTTCATGGTGGGATGAGCGACCAGCAGGCCGACCACAGCGCCGGCGATCATGGCCACGAACATAAAGGTGGTCATGTGGTCACGGGGCTGCTTCAGCAGCCACATGGGCAGAACTGCGGCAAAGAAGATGTAGACGAAGGTGATGTAGCTCCATGCAGCCTTGCCCAGAATGATGGGCAGGTTCGCACCGATGACGAAGGACAGCACGATGAAAACGATGCTGATGACGCTCTCTTTCCAGCCGGAGAAGTTGAACTTCTTCTGGATGAGGCCGAAGACGACAGCGAAGACCATGAACATGATGGAGACCATACCGGCAGCGCCGTTGGTCTGCGCAGCCTCCACCAGAGCACCGTCGGCACCGAAGGCGTTGAAGGTTCCGGCCACCATGTCAGCAAACGCTGCAATGACGATGCCGCAGAACAGCCAGCAGAACAGCAGGAACAGCTTGCGGCCGGTCTTGCCGATGTACTTCTCGATCAGCATGCCCATGCTCTTGCCGTCGTTCTTGACGGAAGCGTACAGAGCGCCGAAGTCGGTGACAGCGCCGAAGAAGATGCCGCCCAGCAGCACCCACAGCAGGACAGGCAGCCAGCCGAAAGCAGCAGCCTGGATGGCACCGGTGACAGGGCCTGCACCGGCGATGGAGCTGAACTGGTGTGCAAACACGGTCCAGCCGTTGGTGGGGACATAGTCACGGCCATCCTCGTGGACGACTGCGGGGGTCTTGGCGGTGGGGTCGATGCCCCACTTGTTGGCCAGCCAGCGGCCATACAGCGTATAAGCGCCGAACAGACACACGGCTGCGATCAAAACGATGACCAGCGTATTCATTTCTTTTACCTCTTTCCTTTCTTTCACACCGGCAATGGCCGAAGCAGGACGGCTGTGCCCAAAAGCAGGGCAGGCGAAACGGCCCGGAGGGGTGAAAAAAGCCTCCGTCCTCATGAAAGATAGAGACACAAAAATGTATCCCATCTTCCTCGAAGACGAAGGCCAAACGGTGCATCTGCACCGGTCGTTCTCCGCGGTACCACTTCGTTTGCTGCTTTCGGGAGCAGCCGCTTGCGCGTACAGGCGTTCCTGCCGCCGATACGCCGCCCTGTAACGTGGGCTGAACGGCCATGCACTACTGCCGCAAGCGGGTTCGCACAGGCTGCTCGCAGGTGAGGGCTGATCGCACTGTGCTGCCGTCTTGCACCGGAATGGCGGCTCTCTGAGCGCAGGGAATGCGAAAAGTCATGTCCTGTTCATTGCATTTGCCGAATGATTGTGTATACTTTAGTCCCGATTTCATAATTTGTCAATATATTTTGGGCAAGTTAGGAGACTGTGCCATTTTTGCGGGGGAGAAACTAAGAAAATTTAGGCGATTTTTGTTCAGATGTGAGATGAATAAAACTGAATGCCTCCACAGGTGAAATCTGCTAAACTTCCGGAAAGAAAGACCGAATACTTGACTTTTATACTTTCAAGTGCTAAAGTAACAGAGTAATAGAAAGACCCCCTGCCGCACCCTGCGGCACTTTGCCCTAAAGGAGGCAGCTATGGCGGACAAGAACCCCAGAAGAAACCCCACCACCGACGCACTGTTCGACGCGATCCTGAGTCTTGAGACGAGGGAGGAGTGCTACAACTTCTTCGAAGACCTCTGCACGGTCAAGGAGATCTCCGATATGGCCCAGCGTCTGGAAGCGGCCAAACTCCTGCTCGACGGCAGCACCTACGACCAGATCGTAAAGGCGGTGGAGATCAGCACCGCCACCATCAGCCGCATCAACCGCTGCATCCAGTACGGCTCCGGCGGCTACCGCGACACCATCGAGAAGGTACAGAAGAGCGCAAAGCCGGAGTGACATCCGGGCGGCGAGGCACATAGGATGGACTGCGCCCGATTCCTATTATAGAAAGGAAGGTCCTTCTTATGGCTGATACCACCAACTGCACCCCCTGCGTTTCCTGCGGCTGCCCCGCGTTGCCGAGAGTTTCCTTCGACCAGGCCGTCGTTGACCTGATGGAGAGCATCGCTCTGCAGGAGTCGGCCCTGAGCCACATCCTCTGCGCCGAGACCCAGAAGATGAAAGCCGCCCTCAGCATGGAGGAGCTGGACCTGTGCAAGCTGCTGGAAGTCAACGACTCCGCCACAAACATGGTCCACGCCGTGGCGAACCTTGAGCTGGTTCTGAAAGAGAAGCTGGAATTCATCGCCAACAACCTCTACTACCCCTCGACGGGGAACAGCACCACCACCGAGAGCTGATGTCAAAATGCGACTGCCCGCCCGCAATGGGTGGGCGGTTTTTGCTTTCCGGGGCGGGGCTGCCTAAAAATATGTATAAAAGTCGGAAAAGTGTTTTGTTGGAATTGCTGAATATCGAAATCTGTGCTATACTATATAATGTTTATCCAAAGAGAAAGGGGAACCTGACCTTGCTGCACTACGATGCGATCCTGTTTGACGTGGACGGTACGCTCATCGATTCCGCCCCCGGCATTCTCAATACACTGGAAGAAGTTTTCAGCTCCATGGGCGTTGACGTCGCCCGGAGCGACCTTGGCCGCTACATCGGCCCGCCCCTCCGCAAGAGCTTCGGCGAGCATTTCTCCGACCCTGCAAAAATTGAGGAGGCCACGAAGCGCTACCGCGTGAGCTACGCCGCCAAGGGCTGCCACGAGGGCGGTGTCTACCCCGGCGTGGTGGAGATGCTGGGCCGTCTCAAGGCTGCGGGCCTGACCCTCTGCACGGCCACCTGCAAGCCCACCGACGTTGTGAGGCCCATCCTCGAAGAGCAGGGCCTTGCGCCTTACTTCTCCTTCGTGGGCGGTGCGTCCATGGATGAGAGCCGCGACAACAAGACCGACGTCATCCGCCACGTCCTCGCCCAGCCCGTCATGCAGGGCAAGCGGGTGCTGATGGTGGGCGACCGCCGGGACGATATGCAGGGCGCTGTGAACTGTGGCCTGGACGCCGCCGCTGTGCTCTACGGCTACGGCGGCAGGGAAGAGGTCGCCCCCTTTGCGCCGGTCTTCATGGCCGCTGACTGCAAAGAGCTGACGGACTGGGCTCTCCGCCCGGCGGACGAGCCTTCCCATTCCTGAAACGAGAGGGACTGAATCTATGAGTCGAAAAAAACAACAACAAAACGAAACCATGACTCCCATGCAGCATCGGGCCGTTCTGGTCTGCATCCTCTGCGTGCTGGCGGTGCTGCTGACCTTCGGCATCACCACCATCCTCCTCAAAAAGGAGGAGCCTGCCCCCTCCGTCTCGGAGTCTGTGGCAGACCCCACCTCCGGCGAAGACCTGTCGGGCCACTACCAGATCGACAACGCCTCCACCGCTCTGCTGACGGAGACCGCCGACGCCGGCACGGACTATCTGAACGACACCCTTTTTCTGGGCGACTCCAACACCGTCCGCCTCTATAACAACGGCCTCATCTCCCTGCAGCAGTTCTGCGCCAAAGAGGGCATCGGCACCCAGGTAGCGCTCAGCGAGGGCATCGTTACCTTTAAGAAGGATTCCAACCACTACACCATCCCTCAGGCGGTGGCCATGATGAAGCCCCGCCGTGTGGTCATGACCTTCGGCACCAACGACACCGGGATGGAAGTCTCTGACTTCATCGCCCACTACACGGCCCTCATCCAGGCCATCCAGCAGAGCTACCCCTACACCGACATCATCGTCAACACGGTGCCGCCGGTCCCGGCTGACCACTCCAACTACCCCCACATGGACCAGGCCAAGATCGACGACTTCAACATGGCCCTTCTGGATCTGTGCGAGCAGCTGGGCGTCCGCTTCCTCAACTCTGCCGAGGCCCTCAAGGGCAGCGACGGCTACGGCATCGCGGACTACTACACCAGCGGCGACATCCACCTCAAGAGTGCCGGCCTCAAGGCAGTGCTGAACTATCTCCGCACCCACGCCCTGCAGACCGAGGACCGCCGCCCCGACACCAACAACATCCCCACCCGCACCATGGAGTATGTCTCCAACCCCAGCTCCGCCGTGGCCGCTCCCAGCTCGGAGGCTGTCAGCTCCAGCGAGAGTCAGGCCGAGAGCGCCAGCAGCTCGGAGAGCTCTTCCAGCGAGAGCACCAGCGAGGACAAAAAGTACGAGGCCCGCTACCGTGTGGACAAGAACGGCGGCGGCACTCTGAGCGTCGGCAATGACACCGGCAACAGCTCTGTGACCTACACCGTCACCGACCCCGACAAATCCATCACCGTGACCGCTGTCCCGGCGGAGGGCCATGTCTTCGTCAAGTGGAGCGACGGCCTCACCAGCAAGACCCGCACCGACACCGACTTCAAGCAGAATCTGGACGTCACGGCAGTCTTCGGCACGGCCTCCGTCCACATCACCAGCGAGGGCAAGGGCGCTGTGGGCAGCTCCTACACCTTCAAGGCTGCCTTGAGCGGCAAGTACGCCAAGACCGAGAACCTGCGCTGGTACGCCAACGGTCAGGAGGTCACGCAGGCCGCCGGCAAGTCCAGCATCACTGTGGTGGTGGACAGCTCCATGGCCAACGCTTCTTATAAGATCCATGCCGTCGTCACCTACAACGACTGCAAGGTGAGCAGCAACACCCTGACCATCACCATCGGCAGCGGTGTGACCAGTGAGTCCGGCTCCACCAGCAGTTCGTCCTCGTCCCATGCCGGTTCTTCCGGCAGTACATCCTCTTCCTCTGCAAGTTCGGGCAGCTCTTCCCACAGCACCAGCAGTTCGTCGTCGGCATCGTCCAGTACGTCGTCTGGCAGCTCCAAGGCAGAGTCGGAGTCCGAAAGCAAGGCCGAGTCTAAGGCAGAATCCAAGACTGAGAGCAAAGCTGAGTCCAAGGCCGAGAGCGAAGCAGAATCCAAATCCGAAAGCAAAGCAGAGTCCAAGGCCGAAAGCAAGTCGGAAGCCTCCGCCAGCAAGGAAGCCGAAAGCAAGGCAGAATGACGCCCCGCACCTTCCTCTGCGTAGCCGCATAGGCTGAGCCGAGAGGAGGCGAGCGGATGTTCCGTGAAGAAATGCGAGTCCTCGGCCTGCCCGGCGCAGAAGATGTGACCGACGGCAGCGTGGACTACTACGACATGGATTGGGAAAACTTCGAGAACGGCGTGACGGAGGAGCAGATGGCAAAGTGCATCGCAAAAGAGTGCGCCTGCACGTCGCGCTGTAAGTGCAGCGGGAACCTGCCGGACCAGTCCGACGACGAAGCCTATGAAATGACGTTGGAATGATAAAAAATATGAGAAGCCAGCTCTGCCGGGCGGGGCTGGCTTCTCGCTGTTCTCAAACCGCATCGCAGCCGCGCCCGCTCAAGGCGGCAGGCGGCTCGAAAAATGATAGAGAAGGGAAAGAAACATGGCAAAATATTATTGCATCCTCTTCGATGCAGACAATACGCTTCTGGACTTTGACGCCGCCGAGAACAAGGCGCTGGCTGAGACGCTGGTGGAATACGGCATCGAGCCGGACGCCGGGACGGTGCAGACCTACCGGGACATCAACTCGGAGCTCTGGCGTCAGCTGGAAAAGGGCCAGATACGCCGCGACAAGCTGATGGGGGAGCGCTTCACCCGCTTCCTCAAGGCCATCAACGCAGCCGGTGACGGCGTGGAGATGAACCGCTGCTACCTCGACCACCTGTCCTCCCACCCTGACCTGATGACCCCCAATGTGCTGGACGTCCTCGGGGAGCTTTCCGAGGTGGCGACGCTGGCCATCGTGACCAACGGCTTCGAGAAGGTGCAGAGCCGCCGGGTGGCAGAATCCGGCATCGGGGCCTACCTTGAGGACGTCTTCGTCTCCGAGAAGCTGGACAGCGAGAAGCCCAGCCGCCGCATCTTCGACTCCGCCCTCCGCGCTCTGGGCGTGGAGAACCGGGAGCACGTCCTGGTGGTGGGCGACAGCCTCACCAGCGACATTCAGGGCGGCGTGAACGCGGGCCTCGACACCTGCTGGTTCAACCCCGGCCACGCCGAGAACCCGGGCAAGGTGAGCCCCACCTACGAGATCGCCTCGCTGGAAGAGCTCTACCCGCTGGTGATGGAGCCGGAAGAGCTGGCGAACCTCGGCCTCAAGCACCGCCGTCATCAGCTGTAACGGCGGGAATGTCCCTATCCACCCTACTGGAAAAGAACACGGAAGAACGATATGCTGATTCATTTGGAAAAACTCGGAAAGAGCTTTGGCGAGAAAGTCGTCCTGCACGACGTGAGCGCCAGCGTGGAAAAAGAAGACCGCATCGGCATCGTGGGCCAGAACGGCGCAGGCAAGACGACCCTGCTCAAAATTCTGACCGGCGTCTACACCGACTATGACGGCGAGTTCAGCGTGACCCACGGCGTGACGCTGGGCTATCTGGAGCAGAACGCAAAGCTCGATGTCACGCTGGATATTTACGGGGAGATGCGCTCTTCCTTCGCCCCTGTGCTGGACGCCATGGCCCAGATGCAGATCTTGGAAAAGAAGATGGCGGCCTCTCCCGACGACGCCGCCCTTCTCGAAAAGCACGACGAACTGCAGAACATCATCGACGCCGCCGACGGCTACAACATGGACGTCAACATCAAGAAGGTGCTGTCCGGCATGGGCTTTGCGCAGGATACCTGGAGCAAGAACATGGGCGTCCTCTCCGGCGGTGAGCTGACCCGTCTCCGTCTGGCCAAGCTCCTCCTCGAGAAGCCGGACGTCCTCATTCTGGACGAGCCCACGAACCATCTGGACTTCGCCACCATGGAGTGGCTGGAAAACTACCTCAAGGGCTACTCCGGTGCCGTTCTGGTGGTCAGCCACGACCGCTATTTCCTCGACAACGTCTGTACCAAAATCTGGGAAGTCTCGTTCCAGACCATGACCACCTATAAGGGCAACTTCTCGGCCTATCTGCCTCAGAAGGAAGCCGCCGACGCCCTGCGCCAGAAGCAGCACGACGCCGACGTGGCGCTGGCCGAAAAATTACAGGACTACATCGACCGCAACCTCGTCCGCGCCTCCACCACCAAGATGGCCCAGAGCCGCCGCAGGCAGCTGGAAAAGCTGGAGATCACCGAGGCCCCTCAGGACGAGACCAACCAGCTCAAGTTCCGCTTCGAATACGACGTGGAGCCGTGGAATGAGCTGGTGCTGCTCAAGAACCTGACCATTAAGATCGGCGACCGCACCCTGCTGGAGCCCTTCACCTATACGGTCTGCCGCGGCCAGCGGCTCATCATCGCCGGCCCCAACGGCGCAGGCAAATCTACCCTGATGCAGGTGCTGGACGGCAAGCGCCGCCCCTCCGGCGGCATGGTGCGCCTTGGCACCGGCGCACGGCCCAGCATCTTTGCCCAGCAGCAGAACCGCATCGGCGCGGGCCGCGTCATCGACGTCATCTGGAACAAGTACCCCCGGATGACCGAGCTGGAAGTCCGAAGCCATCTGGCAAAGCTGGGCTTCCGGGGCGAGACGGTCTTCAAGCCCTGCGAGGCCCTGTCCGGCGGCGAGCTGGCCCGACTGCGCTTTGCAGAGATCGTGCTGGAACGCCCGAACCTGCTGTTCCTGGACGAGCCTACCAACCATCTGGACATCTACACCCGCGAGAACCTGACCGAGGCGCTGATGGCCTACACTGGCACGCTGCTCCTCGTCACCCATGACCGCCACCTGATGAACAGTCTGGCCTGCCCCATCCTCTACCTCGAGGACGGCAAGGCGGTCATCTACCCCAGCTATGACGCCCTGATGGGCCGCGCCGCTCCCGCCCCCGTGGCCGAGAAGAGCAGCGAACCCGCCAAGGCGGGCTACGGCAAAGAGCAGCGCCGCCGCCGGGCCGAGCTGCGCGCTAAGATCAAAGCCTGCGAGGACGAGATGGAAGCCTGCGGCGCCCGCGAAGTGGAGCTGGAAAACGAGATAAACTCGCCGGAAGTCTACAACGACCCCCAGCTTTTGCGGGAAAAGAGCGACGAGCTCAGCGACCTGCGCTTCCATCAGGACGAGCTTTTCGCCGCATGGGAAGCCGCTGTCGAAGAGCAGGAACAGTACGAGCAGACCGCCGGCGGTGAAGAATGACCGATGCAGCAAAGGGGGAGAGCCGATGGCAAACCGAAACCATGACCCAAAGAAAACACACGAGATCGCACTTTCCGGCCTGCTGTTCGCGCTGGCGATGGCTCTTTCCTTCATCGAAGGCACACTGGTCATCCCGGGCCTTGCGCCGGGCATGAAGCTGGGCCTTGCGAATATCGTGGTGATGTATGCACTGTTCTTCATGGGGGCGCGGCAGGCGCTCTATCTCGACCTGCTCAAGGCGCTGTTCGTCTTTCTCGTCTCCGGCTGGACGGCAGGCTTCCTCTCGCTCTGCGGCGGACTGCTGTCCCTGCTGGTGATGTGGGTGCTCTACTATAAGCTCCCGTTCCGACCCACATGGTTCATCCTGTCGGTCTGCGGCGCACTGTCCCACAACATCGGCCAGCTGCTTGGCGCGGGGCTCATCCTGTCCTCGGCCATGTCGCTGTACTATGCGCCGGTGATGCTGGTGCTGGGCCTTGTCATGGGCGCCCTCACGTCGCTGACCCTCCGGGCCATCCTGCCCGCACTGGGCAGACTGGGCTACAACACCCGGGAAAAGCGCTGAACAGTTGCATCTGCAAACATTTTTCGCTATAATAAAATGATAGATTTGATATGACCCTACAAAAAAGCCGTCCTTATGGATGACTCGCATCCGAGGGACGGCTGGGAGGTTTTGTACTATGTCTGAAAAAGTTACGGTCAAGGTGGAGCGGAGCGTCCTCCACCTTCCGGCCATCGCCCTGCGCGGGCTGGTGGTCTTCCCCAACAATCTGCTCCACTTCGAGGTGGGCCGCGAGAAGAGCATCGCCGCCGTGGAGTGGGCCGTCAGCAACAACTCTGACGTCTTCCTCGTGGCACAGAAAGAGATGAAGGTCGAAGACCCCAAGGCCGCCGACCTCTATACTTACGGCGTCGTGGCCGAGGTCAAGCAGGTGATGCGGGTGTCGGACGACCTCGTCCGCATCCTGGTCGAAGGCAAATACCGCGCCAAACTCTCCGAGATGGAGGACGACGGCAGCTTCCTGCTGGCCACCGTCCGCCCGGCCCCGGTCAAGATGGCGAAGCCCGAGGAGCTGCCGGAGGCGGACGTCCTCGTCCGCAACGTCAAAAAGAGCTTTGACGACCTGCTGGCTCTGAACCCCCACATCGGCAAGGACGTGGTGTTTGCTATCACTACCAGCACCGACGCCGCCTTCCTGTCCGAGTACATCCCGGCCAACCTCCTGTTCCGCTTCGAGGATAAACAGGCCATTCTGGACGAAGGCACCCTGATGGGCCGTCTGCATCTGCTCATCGAGAAGATGCACCGGGAGCGCCGGATGCTCGAGATCGATAAGGAGATCGCCCAGAAGGTAGACGAGGCGATGGACAAGAACCAGCGCGACTACTACCTCCACGAGCAGCTCCATATGATCAGCGAGGAGCTGGGCGAGGACGACGATACCACCGCCGAGGCCGAGGAGTACCGCCGGAAGATCACAGCTCTCCATCTGGACGAGGATCGGGAAAAGAAGCTTCTCAAAGAGGTGGACCGCCTCTCCAAAATGCAGAGCAGCAATCAGGAAGGCACGGTCATCCGCACCTATCTGGACACCTGCCTCGACCTGCCCTGGAACACCTTCACCGAGGACGATCTGGACATCGCCAAGGCCCAGCGCGTGCTGGACCGGGACCACTACGGCCTGAAGAAGGTCAAGGACCGCATCCTCGAGGTGCTGGCCGTCCGCAAGCTGGCCCCTGATGTGAAGGGCCAGATCATCTGCCTCGTCGGCCCTCCGGGTGTCGGCAAGACCAGCATCGCCCGCTCCATCGCCGAGAGCCTGAACCGCAAGTATGTCCGCATCAGCCTCGGCGGCGTGCGGGATGAGGCCGAGATCCGCGGCCACCGCCGCACCTACATCGGCGCGATGCCCGGCAAGATCATCAACGCCATGATCTCTGCCAAGAGCTCGAACCCCCTGATGCTTCTGGACGAGATCGACAAGCTGGCAGGCGACTTCCGGGGCGACCCGGCGGCCGCTCTGCTGGAAGCCCTCGACCCCGAGCAGAACAGCACCTTCAACGACCATTTCATCGATATGCCGTTTGATTTGAGCCATGTGCTCTTCATCACCACGGCCAACGACCTCAGCGCCATCCCCGGCCCGCTGCGCGACCGCATGGATGTCATCGAGCTGCCCAGCTACACCCGGGTGGAAAAGTACAACATCGCCCGGAAGCATCTGGTCCCCAAGCAGCTGGACGCCTGCGGCCTGACCGGCAAGGTCACCTTCTCCCAGAGCGCCCTCTACGGCATCATCGACGGCTACACCCGCGAGGCCGGCGTCCGCAATCTGGAGCGCACCATCACCAGCGTCCTGCGCAAGTGCGCCCGGAAAATTGCTTCCGGCGAGGCGGAGAATGTCTCCGTCACCGGCACCGGCCTCGAAAAGCTGCTGGGACCCCGCATGGTCAAGCCCGAGTTCCTCAACCGCACCAACGCCATCGGCATCGCCAACGGTTTGGCATGGACCAGCATCGGCGGCGAGACCCTGCCCATCGAGGTGCAGGTCATCGACAACGGCAGCGGCAAGATCACCGTCACCGGTTCTCTGGGCGACGTGATGAAGGAGAGCGCCCAGCTGGCCATCACCTATGCCCGCGTCCATGCCGCAGAGTACGGCATCGACTCCGAGCGCCTCAAGAAGTGCGACCTGCACATCCACGCCCCGGAGGGTGCAGTCCCCAAAGACGGCCCCTCTGCCGGCGTCACCCTGACCACGGCCCTCATCTCCTGCCTGTCCGGCATCCCGGTGCGGGGCGATGTGGCCATGACCGGCGAGATCACCCTCCACGGCAATGTGCTTCCCATCGGCGGCCTCCGCGAGAAGAGCATGGCCGCTTACCGCGAGGGGATGAAGACCGTCCTCATCCCGAAGGACAACGTGTCCGATCTGTACGAGGTGGACGACGAGGTCAAGAAGAACATCGAGTTCCTGCCCATGTCCAACCTGTCGCAGGTCCTCGCCGCAGCCCTCCTCAAGCCCAAGACGGTGTCTGCGGGCCACCCCCGCACCAGGAAGGTAAAGCCCGCTGAGGCTGCGGCCCTGCCGCAGACCGCTGAAAAGCCGCAGCCGGGCACGGTCTGCTGAGACGAAAGGAGCGAAGCTATGAACTATAACAAAGCGGATTTCATTGCAAGCTACGGCATTTCCAGCCAGCTGCCCGAGAGTGACCGCCCGGAGCTGAGCTTCTCTGGCCGCTCCAACGTGGGCAAATCCAGCCTCATCAATAAGCTCTGCAACCGCAAGAATCTCGCCCGCGTGTCCAGCACGCCGGGCAAGACGGCTACCATCAACTTCTACGCGGTGGATGACTGCTACTTCGTGGACCTGCCCGGCTACGGCTATGCCAAGGTGAGCAACGCCGACCGTGAGCGCTGGGACGACCTCATCAACAGCTACTTCGAGGCTCAGCGTCACCACACCCTGCTGGTCCAGCTCATCGACTGCCGTCACGCCCCCAGCGCCGACGACATCCAGATGCTGCATTATCTCCACTACCACAACATTCCCTTCGTCGTGGCCCTGACCAAGGCCGACAAGCTCAAGAAGAGCCAGCTGGCCCAGACGCAGGAGGAGTTCGAAAAGCTCTGCCTGCCCTACGGCTGCCAGAAGGTGGTGCTGACCAGCGGCGAGAGCGGCTACGGCATCCCGGAGCTGCAGGCTGTGCTGAACGCAGCCGTCGCCGCCGAGTACGAGGCAAACGCAGAGGACGCGGAGTAACGCAATGGCTTACAACGAATTTGCTTATTTTTACGATGAGTTCAACGGCGAGGCCGACTACGAGGCCCTGTATGCCCACATCAAAAAAGAGCTGGAAGCCCACGGCATCCATGACGGCATCCTCGCAGACCTGGGCTGCGGGACAGGAGAGCTGACCCTGATGCTCACGCAGGCGGGCTACGATATGATCGGCATCGACCAGTCGGAGGAGATGCTCTGCGTCGTCCGGGACAAGGCTGAGCAGCTGGGCCTTTCCAGCGGCCTGCTTCTTTTGCGGCAGGACCTGCTCAAGCTCGACCTCTACGGCACCATCCGGGGTGCAGTGTCCACCTTCGACACCTTCAACCACATCCCGGACCTGGACAAAGCCATCGCCAACGCCGGTTTCTTTATGGAAAAAGGCGGTGTGCTCCTGTTCGATATGAACACGCCCTATAAGCACCAGAACGTGCTGGGCGAAAATGTCTTTACGTTTGAAGAAGAGGACGCCTCCTGCGTCTGGCGCAACCATTACAGTGCCGCCGACCGCCGGGTGGAGATCAGCGTGGACATCGACTACCGCGAGACGGGGGAGCACTTCCACGAGCAGTTCTACGAGTACACCTACGACCTCGACACCATCCGCGCCGCTCTGGAAAAGCATGGCTTTGCGCTGGAAAGTGTCTGCGACGGCGAGAGCTTTGGCCCTCTGACCGACGAGAGCGAGCGCTATTTCTTCTGCGCAGTCAAACAGTATACCCAACTGGAGGATAAATAATATGTCGAATCTTATCCGCGGCATTTCTGAAAACGGCGGTGTCGTGTTCTGCGGCGTGGACTCCACTGAGATCGTCCGCACGGCAGAAAAGCTGCATACCACCAGCGCCACCTGCAGCGCAGCCCTTGGCCGTCTGCTCACCGGTGTCTCCCTGATGGGTGCGATGCTCAAGGATGATGGCGACTCCATCACCCTGCGCGTGTCCGGCGGCGGCCCGGCTGGCGTCGTCATCGCCTGCACCGACGCACACGGCAACGTCAAAGGCTGCATCGACCACCCGCTGGTCGAGCTTCCCGCAAAGGAGAACGGCCATCTGGACGTGGGCGGCGCAGTCGGCAAAGACGGCGTTCTGACCGTCATCCGGGACAACAAGCTCCAGAAGGAGCCGACGGTGGGTCAGGTGCCGCTGGTGTCCGGTGAGATCGCCGAGGACATCACCAGCTACTACGCCTACAGCGAGCAGATCCCCACCGTGTGTGCGCTGGGCGTTCTGGTGGACAAGGACCTGTCCATCGCCTGCGCCGGCGGCTATCTGCTGCAGCTCCTGCCGGGCGCGACCGATGCCGAGATCACCCGTCTGGAGCAGAACATCGCCGCCATGCCTTCCGTCACCGAGATGCTCCGGGCAGGGAAGACCCCGCAGGATATGATGGAGCTGGCAATGGCGGGCTTTGACCCGCAGGTCCTCGATACCCGCGAGGTGAAGTATCAGTGCGACTGCAGCAAGGGGCGCACGAAGGATATGCTTCTCAGCCTTGGCCGCAAAGAGCTGGTAAAGCTCCGGGACGAAGACCCGAAGTGTGAGGTGGTCTGCCACTTCTGTCACACGAAGTATGAGTTCGACCTGGACGAGCTTCTGGCCGAGACAACCCCGGAAGAGAAGTAACAAAAATCCATAATCACAAATCGCCGCATGGCCGGAGCAGATGTGCTCGGGGCTGTGCGGCGTTTTCATTTGCAGATGTCGGCGGTGATGGTGTAGACGACCCGGTAGTGGAGGGTGCTTTCTTCGACGGAGAAGTCCTCTTTGCGGGCCAGAAGTTCAAAATCGGCCCAATTCTGCTGTAAAGCTTGTTTACTTTGCAGCCTTGCAAGGGCCAGAGCCTGCTCTTCGGTCCGCTCCAAATCGGTGGAGACTTTATAATAATATGTCGTTTCTTCGATAAAAATCGGAACGGGATGTTCGAAGACTTCTGGCTGGTAGTGTCGGACGACGGCTTCGGCCTCTGCCTTGCCTGGAGCAGGATGCAGGGAGGGTAGAGCGATAGCATGACCGTCCCAGAACAGCGTCCGATGCACGGCCTGCTGCCCTGTGAGCTGTTCAATGGGCAGCAGGAGGGCAGTATCCTGCTCGTTTTCCCACTCGAACTGCGCCCGGACGCTGCCCGCCGCAGGCTGAAAGATAAGCGTTCCGTCCCGTTCGGCGCGGGCTGTCCCGATGAGGCCCTGACCGGCTTCTACGGCCTGGCCGGGGACGACGAGCATCGTCCCGCTGACGAGGTTGGTGCGAACGACCGTGCCGGATACCCTGGCCCGGAGGCCGTGGAGCGTCCCGGCAGCGATGTCCGGCACCGGTTTAGCCGCAGCCGCTTCCGCCACCAGCTTTCCCTTCATAAAGTTGAGGCTGGCCCAGGAAAACTCACCGCTCTGGAGCAGGGCGTATTCTCCGGCGGTGAGCTTTTCCTGTGTGACGGCATTTCCCGGGAAAAGCCCTGCCTCCCACAGGACGACGGCGGCCCGCGCCTGCTGGCCGGGCGTCAGGCCCACCGGTTCGACGAACCAGACAAAGCCCTGCAGCCAGAGCAGCAGAGGAAGAAAGACAAGGCATCCGGCCCAGAGCCCCCGCCGCCGGAGAAGGGGACGGATGCAAAAGAAAAGACCCCGCCGTTTTTGGATGCGCAGCCGCACCCGCCGTCTGCGGGCCAGAGCGGCCAGTTTCCGATAATGCCATGCGGCGCACCGGGCCGAGAACCCGCCGGGCCGGGGAACGATGTCGAAGAGGTGCAGCCCGCCTGCGGCCGCAGCAGTCAGCAGACCTTCGACATCACCGTTCTGCGCCGCAAAGGTGATGCCCGCCCAGAGCTGAATCCATTCCATGGTAGAAAGCTCCTATTCCTTTGAAAAATCGGTCCGCAGAATCTGCCCCCGCAGGGTGAGCCTCCGGGCGGAGAGTGTCTCTATCTTCAAATCGTCGCCGTAGACCGTCAGAGTGCCGCGCCCCAGCTCGAGACAGAGCTTGCCTTCTTCGTAGGAGCGGATGCGCCGGAACTGCTCGATCTCCATCCTTCTGCCGCTCAGGTAGACCGAAGCCCGTCCGTAGAAGTCCCCGGGCGGCTGACGGAACATCCGCCGGAACCAGCCGCGCAGGGGATGCGTTTGCTTTCGTTTCCTTCCCACGCTGCTCCCTCCCGCCATGCAAACCGCTGCCAATTACCACATATATATGGAAATGGAGGGTGCGCGTATGATTCAGAAAGAGAAAATCCGGGGCGTGGGGTATTTTTTGATGGCGCTGGCCGCGGGTCTGCTGCCGTTTGCCGCGCCGGATGCCTGCGCACAGGCATTGCGGGAGGGGCTGGCACTCTGCGGCGGCCCGCTGCTGCTGTCGCTGTTCCCGTTCCTCATCGTGTCCACGCTGCTTATCCAATGCCCGGCGGCGGATGTGCTGGGGCTGCCCTTCTGCCCAGTTGCAAGGCTCATCGGGGTCCGCGCTCCGGCGGCTGGGCGGGTGCTGCTCATCGGCTCTCTGGGCGGCTTTGCCCCCGCAGCAAGTGCCGCCGCCGAGGCCGTCCGCTCCGGGCAGCTCACCGCGCGGGAGGCCGATGCGCTCCTTCCGGCCTGTGTCTGTTCCGGCCCGTCCTTTGTGATACTGGCTGTCGGGCAGTCCATGCTGGGCAGTGCAGAGCTGGGCGTCCTGCTGTTCCTTGCACAGGTGGCGGCGGGCTATCTGTCCGCCGCGCTTCTGGCGCGGCTGGGAAGGACGCTTGGGTCAATGGCGCACCCCGCTGTCCCGACCGCTTCGCAGCCTCTCCGGCTGGACGGCATCATCGCGCAGGCGTCCCAGACCTACCTCAAGCTCTGCGGCTTCGTCCTGTTTTTCCGGATGCTGGCCGCAGGAGCGGGGAAAGTGCTGCCCTCCGGTGCAGGCGTTTTCTGCGCGATGCTTTTAGAGGTCTGCTCCGGCTGTGACCTGGCTGCGAAAAGCGGCCGGTTCGCCAGTATGCTGTGCTGCGCGGCGCTGAGCGTGCAGGGGCTTTCTGTTCTGATGCAGGTGCGGACCATCTGCCCGCCCGAGATGACCCTCCGCCAGCTCTACCGCGCCCGGCTGCTCCATCTGCCGCTTTCGCTGCTGATATTCTATCTTCTGCTTCCTCAGCGGGCGCAGGAGACGTTCAGCAGCCTGTGCGGCCGCGTGACCACGATGCGCCGCCTCCCGCCCGACTGTGCGCTGCTGGTGTTTCTCGGCTGCTGCTTTGTGGTCTGTGAGCTGAGCCGCGTCCTTGCAAAGGAGCTAAATCAAACACAGAGGGATAAAGTTGCGAATCAATCTTGACAGCTCCCGGCTTTTATGGTAAAATATCACACGTTGCAGAGATCGCAATGTGCTACTGTGGCTCAGCCGGTAGAGCAGCTCACTCGTAATGAGCAGGTCGTCCGTTCGAATCGGATCAGTAGCTCCAAAGTGAAATCCCCGAAAAGTGGCTTCGCGCCTGGCTTTTCGGGGATTTTTGTTTGGCTGGGACGCCGAGCGTTCTCAATCTCACTCACTCTCAAATAATTCGCGAGGTGTTATATCGAGGATGTCGCAAAGTCCGAAGGCTATCTCTGCTTTGGGGAAGCTTACGCCGTTTTCATAATTGCTGACTGCACCCGTTGTAATGCCAAGCTTATCTGCAAGCTCCTGCTGCGTGAGCCCGGCACGCTTCCGGCCCTCACGGATGATAATGGAAGCGCGTGTGGGTTTGGACATATGTTTCACCTCGAACCAATCATAAAAAGAAAATACTCGAAATAGGAACTCATTATCAAATTTATACCATTTTTATAGTGAAATGACAAGAATCCTCTCAATATGTGTTGCGCGGGCCACAAAAATATCAAAATGCAATCGAAACAGCTGCCCCAGAGACGGCTTTGAAAAGGCTGATAGAGCAGGTTTCGAGTGTTCTGCCAAACCGCCATATGCGGTTGAAAAATTTTGTGCAATTTTCATAGTTTTCTTCGCGCTGTTTTGGTGGTACAATAGAGGCAGAATCTAGTGACATTCAGGAGGAGCCGCATGGCAGAAAAGAGCATTGAATTAGACAGCGTAGAGATCGCAGCCGCCGTATTCGGGAACTGTGACCGGAACATCCGTATGCTGGAGAAAGAATTTTCGGTAACGGCGGTGTGCCGCGGTACGATGCTGCGCATTTCGGGCGAACCGGCCAATGTTGCAGCTGCGGCCCGTGCTGTGGAGGGGATGCTTCTCCTTATCGAGAACCATACACCGCTGGAAGACCAGACGGTGCGCTACTGCCTGAGCCTTGCGCATGACGGTGAGGAAAAGCGCGTCCGGGAGCTGACCGAAGATTTCGTGACGGTGACGGTCAAAGGCCGGCCCATCCGTCCCAAGACCCTGGGTCAGAAAGAGTACCTCAACTCCATCCGGAACAACGCCATCACCTTTGGTGTCGGCCCGGCGGGTACCGGCAAGACCTACCTTGCTGTGGCCATGGCTGTCAAAGCGTTCAAGGCCAAAGATGTTTCCCGCATCGTGCTGACCCGCCCGGCGGTGGAGGCAGGCGAGAAGTTGGGCTTTCTGCCGGGTGACCTGCAGCAGAAGGTAGACCCCTATCTGCGGCCTCTGTACGACGGCCTGTTCGATATGCTGGGCGCAGAGACCTATGAGCGTCTCGTGGAAAAGCAGATCATCGAGGTTGCACCGCTGGCCTATATGCGCGGTCGGACGCTGGACGATTCCTTCATCATCCTCGACGAAGCGCAGAACACCACCCCGGAGCAGATGAAGATGTTCCTCACCCGTATGGGCGTCGGCTCTAAAGTGGTCGTTACCGGCGACGTCACTCAGATCGACCTGCCCGACCGCACCCGCAGCGGCCTTGTGGATGCACTTCAGGTCCTCAAGGGCGTGAACGGCATCGCGCAGTGCTACTTCACTGAAAAAGATGTGGTGCGCCACCGTCTGGTGCAGGAGATCATCAAAGCCTACGAGGCCGCTGCCCACCCGGCTAAACACTGAAAAAAACAACTCCGGCGGCATACCACAGAAATCGGGGTATTCGCTCAATAGAATGTAAGAATGTAGAAACGAAAGGAGCGGACGATTTATGTCCAATAAAGTTTTGATCACCAACTCGCAGAAAGCGATCAAGGTCCCCTCGGGCCTTCGCATCCTCATCCGCCGCGCCTGCAACGCTGTGCTGGAATATGAGCATTTTGACGACCCGGCGGAGATCAGCGTGACCTTCGTGGACAACGCAGCCATTGCTGAGCTGAACAACCAGTACCGCAACAAGCCGATGCCCACGGATGTTTTGAGCTTCCCTCTGGGGGAGAACGGCGTCTATGACGTGGACGAGAACAACGGCTGCAAGATGCTGGGCGACATCGTCATCAGCATGGAACGCGCACAGGAGCAGGCGACTCTCTACGGCCATCCGCTGCAGAGAGAGGTCGCTTTCCTGACGGTCCACTCCATGCTCCATCTGCTGGGCTATGACCACGAGAACGGTGGTCTGGAAGCCATGCGGATGCGTGAGAAGGAAGAAGCTGTCCTCATCCAGCTGGGTTTGCCCCGCACGGTGAGCTACACGGAATAAAAAGACAGGAGTTCTATTTTGAAAAACGAAACACCGATCCAGGGCCATTATGATACATCCTCTGTGTTCGTGGCGGTCATTGGCCGCCCAAACGTGGGCAAGTCCAGCCTGACGAATCTGCTGGTGGGGGAGAAGGTGGCTATCGTCACCTCCAAGCCCCAGACCACCCGTACCCGTATTACTGGCGTCATCACCCGGGGGCCTTTGCAGTACGTTCTGCTGGATACCCCCGGCGTGCATAAGCCCCACAATAAGCTGGGCAAACGGATGGACAAGACGGCCAGCGACTCCATTGCTGACGTCGATGTGTCCATGATGCTGTTCGAGCCCTACGGCGCGCTGAATGAATCGGAGATGGTTCTGGTCGAGGCTCTGAAAAAGGGCGGCCCGGCCATCGCGGTCATCAACAAGACCGACCTCGTCAAGGACCCGGCGGACCTCGAGGCCCGCAAGGCGGAGCTGAAGGCCCTGGGCGTCTTTGATGATGTCTATACCGTCAGTGTCCGCGATAATGACCACTGCGAGGAACTGTTCGACGCCCTGAGCCGCTATGCCGTGGAAGGCCCACATTATTTTGACGATGATGCCTACACCGATATGCCTGAGAAGGAGCTTGTAGCGGAAGTTATTCGCGAAAAGGCTCTGCTCTATATGCGGGACGAGATCCCGCACGGCATTGCGGTCGTGGTCGAGCGCTTTAAGGAGCGCCCCGGCACCGACCTCGTGGACATCGACGTGAACATCTACTGTGAGCGGGAGAGCCACAAGGGCATGGTCATCGGCAAGGGCGGCGCGATGCTGAAGAAGATCGCCAGTGCAGCCCGCACCGACTGCGAGGAATTCCTCGGTTGCCGCGTCAACTTACAGTGCTGGGTGAAGGTCAAAGCCGACTGGCGCGATAACGAGTTCATGCTCAACAATTTCGGCTTTAAGCAGCAGCCCAACCGCTGAGCCTCATAACAGGACAGATTTCCCGGGGATAGCGCAGTACCATAGAGGTGACACTATACCTTAAGGAAAGGAGCGTTGTCCGATGGATGTGGAACTCAGCTGGCAGACGTTTGCCTGCACCGGTGATATTCTGTGTTATCTGGACTACAGGCGGCAGCTCGCTCAGCAGCGGCTCACCGCCCCGGCAGGAGAAAAAACAGATGGATACCATTGTGACCCCGGGCCTTGTCCTGAAAGAGACCCGGTATAAAGAATCAGACCGGATCATCACGCTTCTGACGCCGGGGCTGGGAGTCATCTCGGCCTCTGCGCAGAGCAGCCTGCGGCTGAAAAGCAAACTGTTCAGCGCCTGCGGGCTTTTTTGTTACTCGGAGTTCGTGCTTGTCCCCGGACGGAATATGTATACAGTGCGAGAGGCGGATGTCAAAAACGTCTTCCATGGCATCTCGTCCTCCATCGAAGGGATGAGCCTTGCCATGTATATGGCGGAAATGGCCTCGGCGCTTTCGCCCACAGGAGACGAAGCCGCAAAAGAACTGAGGCTTCTCCTGAATTGCTTTTACATGATAAGCGAGAAAAAGGCCGACCTCCGGGTCATCAAGGCTGTATTTGAGCTGCGCACCATGAGTGAGTGCGGTTTTCTGCCGCAGCTGGTCTACTGCCGCGACTGCGGCACCTACGACGGCCCTGCCTTTTATCTCGACCCGGCGGAGGGCTGTCTGCTCTGCGAATCCTGCGCCCAAAAGGCGGGGAAAAAGTGCAATCTGGACGCCGGGGCGCTGTTTGCGCTGCGGCATATCTGTCTGGTAGAAGATAAAAAGATATTCGGCTTCCGTATTTCCGTCGGCAGTCTGGCGAAACTCTCTACAGCAGCAGAGCAATATGCGCTGACCCATCTGGACAAGCCGTTGAAAAGCTACGCCTTTTTGAGATCCGTCCTGCCATAACCATTTGAAATCGATTTGATATAAGGAATTACTATGGAAACAAGTTATTTGAAAACGCTGGAACTGGACAAGATCATTGCCCGGGCGGCGGAGGGCTGTGTGTGCAAAGAGTCCCGCGAAAAGCTCCTTGCCATTGAGCCTCAGTGCGACCCCGATGAAGTGCGGTATGCGCTGGAACAGACCGATGCTATCAATTCACTGCTCATCAAGAACGGCTCGCCCCGCTTCGGTGGAGTAGAGGGCGTCAGTCAGCTGGCCGCCCGCGCCGTCAAGGGCGGTGTCCTTTCAATGGGTGAACTGCTGATGGTGGCCGGTGCGCTTCGCAACTTTCAAAACCTCGTCAGCTGGTATGGCTCTTCGGAACACGATGCACTTCCGACGGACGACTTATTCTATGCGCTGGCTCCTCAGCCGGGCCTTGAGCAGCAAATTTCGAGTGCCATCCTTGCACCGGATGCGATGGCAGATACGGCATCGCACACCCTGAACGACCTGCGCAAGAAGATTCGTGCGACTGAAAACAGCATCCGCGACCGTCTGGAAAGCATGGTCCGGAATATGGACACCTCCAAGTACTTACAGGAGAGCGTCGTCTCCATCCGAAATGGCCGGTATGTCGTTCCTGTCAAAAGCGAGTATCGCGGAGAGGTGAGCGGTATCATCCATGACGTCTCGTCTACCGGTGCGACCGTCTTCGTCGAGCCTCAGGCTGTTGTGGAGGCAAACGCACGCATCCTTCAGTACCGCGCACAGGAAGCCCAGGAGATCGAGCGTATCCTGGTAGCATTTACCGGTCAGGTCGCAGCCATTGAGCCGCAGTTCCAGTACAGCTATAAGGCCATGCTGGAAATCGACGTCCTGCTTGCAAAAGCCCGCCTTGCACTGGATATGAAGGCGTTCAAACCCACTGTCCGGACGGATACGTCGTTCTCGCTCATCCGGGCGCGTCATCCGCTCATCGACGCAAAGAAGTGCGTTCCTGTCGATATTTCGCTGGGCAGGGAATATGATTCGCTCATCATCACTGGCCCCAACACCGGCGGTAAGACCGTCACTCTGAAAACGGCCGGTCTGCTTTGCGCGATGGCACAGTGCGGCTTCCTCATCCCGGCGGATGAGCGCAGTGAGATCTGTGTCTTCGACGAATTCCTCGTGGACATCGGCGATGAGCAGAGCATCGAGCAGAGCCTGTCCACCTTTTCCGGTCATATGAAGAAGATCACCGGCATCCTTGAGCTTGCCATGCCCCACACGCTGGTGCTTCTGGATGAGCTTGGCGCTGGTACCGACCCGGCGGAGGGTGCGGCACTGGCTGTTGCCATCATCGAAGAGCTGCGCCGCCGCGGTGTGCTCCTGATGGCCACAACGCACTATGCAGAATTGAAGGTGTTCGCTCTCGAGACAAAGGGCGTCGTCAACGCCAGCTGCGAGTTCGATTTGGAGACGCTGCGCCCCACCTATAAGCTCAGCGTCGGCGTTCCGGGCAAGTCCAACGCTTTCCTTATCAGCGAAAAGCTCGGTATCCCGGAGCGGGTCATTGAGGCTGCACAGCAGCATCTGTCCGCAGAAGACAAGCGTCTGGACGCCGTTCTGGGCCAGCTGGATGATTTGAAGCTCCAGCTCAAAGCCAGTCAGGACGAGGTGGAAGGCCTGAAAAACGAGGCCGCCCACCAGCTGGATGCAGCCCGTCAGAAGCGCGATGAGCTTATCCAGCAGGGCGAGAATGAGCTGGAAGCTGCCCGCGCCAAGGCCCGCGCACTGGCGCAGGAGGTCGAGAGCAAGGCTTACGCTCTGACGGATGAGCTGCGCCAGATCCAGAAAGACGAGCGGATGAGCACCCAGCAGAAGGCCCAGCGCGCCCGTGAAATCGCCAAGAAAGAGTCCGAAAAGCTCTTTATGGGGACTGAAGTGGTACACAATCCGGTCAAGGAGTTCGTTTCGCTGAAGGAAGTCAAGGTAGGGCAGGAGGTCTGCATCGCAGAACTGAACCAGCTGGCTACCGTACTCTCTCTGCCGGATAAAAACGGCGATGTTCTCGTACGGGCCGGCATCATCAAGACGAAAGTGCCGCTCAAAGGCCTCAAGCAGCCGGAAAAGCTGGTCAAGGAGACGAAGCCTCAGACCAAGGCACAGCAGCGTTACTCCCGCCTGACCGGCGATGCTAACCGGCCCAATGGCAGGGTAGAGCGCGTGCAGCGCACGGCAAAGATGGAATGCAACCTGCTGGGTCTTACCGTAGACGAGGCGCTGCCGGAGGTGGATTCCTTCATCGACCGTGCGATTTTGAACGGCCAGACTGTGGTATATCTCATCCACGGCAATGGTACCGGCGCACTGCGCACTGCGATCCATAAGCATCTGCGGGGAAACCGAATGGTCAAGAGCTTCCGTCTGGGCCGTTACGGCGAGGGCGAGAGCGGCGTGACCGTCGTCGAGCTGAAGTAAGCCGATGGCAGGACGTTCAAATCCAAGACACGCACGCCGGAGAAAACAGTGCGGCCCGTCCACTGCGACGGTCATCGGCCTTTTGGTGTGCGTCGTCTGCTTCAGTGCAGCATTTTTCCTTTGGAAAGCAGCGCTGTTCGGCTCCGGGCAAAATGAGAGCGGGGAAGAACCTTTCCGGCCTGTGGTGGGCGACCCGCCCTACCGGGTCTGCATTGATGCCGGCCACGGCGGGAGCGACCCGGGCGCAAGGGGAGTCGTCGAAGAAAAAGAGATGACGGCCCAGACCTCCGAGGCTCTGCTTGCGCTGCTGGAGGCCGACCCTAATTACATCCCGCTGCGCTCCCGTGAAAGCTATGATGTCACCGCAAAGCCCAGCGAGCGGGCAGAGGCCATCAATGCCCAGAGCCCGCAGCTGCTGCTGTCCATCCACGGCAACTCCGCGCCGGAAGGATCTACCGCTGCAGGCTTTGAGTGTTATCCGTCCGTTCCGGGCCGTACATGGCATCAGGAGAGCTATTACTTCGCGCAGCAGCTGGCGCAGGGAATGCAGGCCGCAGGCGCAAAGCTCCGCGGCCACGGCGGCATCCGGTACATTTATTATCGGGGCGAGGTAAAGCAGCTTGTAGAGAGCACCCATACCGAAGTAAGGGACGAGCGAAGCTTTACCTTGTTGGAAGATGTAAACTGTCCGGCGGTTCTGGCAGAACAGTGCTTTGTGACCAGCGAAGAGGACGTTGCACAGTTTGGTAGCGAAGAAGGCTGTAAGACAGTGGCGCGCGCTTACTATGAAGCGATCTGCGCGTACTTCGGAACACAGCCGCTGGATACACCGCTGTAAAGTCTGATGCAATGGACGCTCGCATGAAAGCGGTCTTGTCCAGCTGTATTTTATGATGCCTGCTTGGCAGGCGATCCACGCGTCCCAAACGAAATGATATAAAAGAACAGCAGAGGCTCCCAAAACCTGCACCGATGACGGAACGCAGGAGAAGGGGGCCTCTGTTTTTGATTTTCATAATATTTCGTATAATGCAGGTTATACGAAATATAGGGGAGTGAAAAAGCCCTCTTTTCCGAATTTCGGGCCTTTCCGGCGGTTTCTGAGCCTTTTGGGCTGGCTGGGCCGTTTTTTCGCGTTTTGTACAGTTGTGTTATTTGAATGCATTGCTTTGTATGTTTGGTCAGCTTTTTTGTTTTACAATCGTCCGGTTGCTCGTAAAACCTTTTCTAACTCTAATGTCCAGTTCTTTGCCGCTCGATTCGGGTGCGGCATACTTACAACAAGCGTTTCTTTACCTGTGCAGACCAAACTGCTTTTGTAATACCACAATGCAGTCTCTTCATGGGGTCTGATCCATTCAGCATCATCTGCAAATATCTCATCATGTAAAATGTTCGATACCAGCCCCCAGCCGCCGGTCAGGATAATATCCGGCTCATAAAGCTGTATCTGACACTTTAACAGGTCCGCATCTTGCCGGGCGGCCTGCCGTACCGCTTTTGAGCTTGCGATGGCACCGCCCGGACACTTTTTCAGGTTTACCACAGCGATATTCCGCACCATATCGTCCAGCGAAGATTTTGGAACAAATTTCCAGTATGTACCGTTCAAAATCATATTTGCCCAGCGTGCGACATTATTCCACGTCCTGTAGTAGGTTTTGCTGCCTCCATGATAAAGAAACTCCACGAGGCTGCCGTGCAGCCCATTCGTTTCTTTTAACAGTACAACGATATGTTTTCTGTCCGGAAGTGCTGACCAGCGCTCATAGTCCACAACACCGTCGGCATTAAAACAGGCAGACTGCGCCCAGCGTGTCTGCCATTCTGTCATCAGCGAGGCCTCATCACGCCGAAGCTTCTGCGTTTGTACCCATGTCATCATTTGTCGGTGTTCTCCATATCGGCAAGGCTCGACACATCCACCCGGAAACCCTCCTGTGCGGCATCCTCAAAGGCTTCCATCGGGCCGTCCGGTGCATCATTTTCAGGCTCATCCGACGGAGAATCGGCAAATTCTCCCTTGCTCTCCCCTGTCTTCTTTGACGTTGTATCCAAGCTTGCCTTCTTAACTTCACCCAGCGGATTCTGCTCAATCGCTGCACGCACCTGAAATTCCTGCAGGTGTGTATAAATTTGTGTCGTGCCGACGCTGCTGTGGCCCAGAAGCTGTTTGAGGGTCAGAATATCCACGTTGCCAGTCTGATACATCAGCGTCGCGGCAGTATGGCGGAGCTTATGGGTGGAAAAACCGCGCAGACCCGCTGCTTTCATGGCGCCGGTGACCAGCTGCTCTACCCTGCGGTTTGAGATTCGCTCCTTGCGCCGCCGGGTGATAAAGACAGCTCTCTCTTTGGGGTTCAGACCCTCCATCGTGTTGCGCTTGTTCAGATAAATCTGCAATGCCTCCTTGCAGGCATCATTCAGGTAGACCATCCGCTCTTTATGGCCTTTGCCAAACAAACGGATCTGCCGCTGTTCCATGTCGATGTCGCCGAGGTCCATGCCGACAAGCTCCGAAAGACGCATCCCGCAGTTCAGAAACAGCACGACCATGCAGTAATCCCGCTCCAGGAAATCGCTCTGGGTCTGGGTGCTTTCCAGAAGGTCCATGGATTGCTCTGCCGTCAGGTACTTGGGAAGGACTTTATCCTGCTTGGGTGGCTTGATGGATGCCGTCGGATTCTCTTTGAGCAAATCTACCTGATTGACCAGATAATCATAAAAGCCGTGGAGACTTGCCAGCCGCCGGGCCGTCGAAGACTTTTTGTTGCCGCACTCGCTGTTCAGAAAGTACAGATACTCATAAACGTCTTCCTTGGTCACACTGCCCCAGAAAGCCGTATCGAGCCCCTTGGGGTCGATGTCCTTTATTTCGGTATCGTCTGTTACAAGGCCGCGCCGGCGCTTCATAAAGCGGCTGAAATTGCGTAGGTCGCAGTAATAGCTGAAGGCCGTGTTGGGGCTTTTGCCTGCGATGACTTCCAGATAGCGCACATACGCGACGATGTCCGGCGAGGCATCATCAAAAGGCTTATGTTTTTCGGGATTTTTCTCGTCCAGATAAATCGACATAGTTTCCTCTTTTTATGGTCACAGACGGTCGGATTTCAGGGCATGGATGGCGTCCGAGATATAGGCGGCACCGACAAGCTTCATGCCGGGATAATCGGCGGCGTTCAGATGTGCAAGGCTGTGCTTTGGTACGACGGCACGCTCAAAGCCGATACGTTCCGCTTCCCGCAGACGCTGCTCCAGATTCGGTACACTGCGCACCTCGCCGCCAAGGCCGACCTCACCGATGGCAATGAGCTTATCGCTCACGGGGCAGTCCAGAAGCGACGACACCATGCTCAGACAGACGGCAAGGTCGCAGGCGGTATCCCGCAGGGTGATGCCGCTGACGATGTTAATATACACGTCCAGATTGCCGAAGAAATAACCTGCACGCTTTTCCAGCACGGCGATGAGCAGGTTCATGCGGTTGTAGTCATAGCCGCTGCAGGCCCGCCGGGGTGCCGGGAAATTCGTCTTGGTCGCAAGGGCCTGTATCTCGCTCAGAATGGGGCGGCTGCCTTCCATGGTACAGGCGACGCAGTTCCCGGAAACGCCCAGCGGACGGCCTTCCAGGAGCATCTGGGACGGATTTTCGATTTCCTCAAGGCCCTGCCCTGTCATATCAAACATACCAAGCTCGTTGGTGGAGCCATAGCGGTTCTTAGCCGCACGCAGAATGCGGTATGGCAGCATTTTGTCTCCCTCAAAGTAAAGAACCGTATCCACGATGTGCTCCATGACCTTCGGGCCTGCGATAGCGCCGTCCTTGTTGACATGGCCCACGATAAACATCGGGATCTCCTGTTTTTTAGCGACGGCCAGCAGGCGGGCCGCACTCTCTTTCACCTGACTGACCGTGCCGGACGAAGACGAGATGTCCATACACCGCATGGTCTGGATGGAGTCGATGACGACCAGTTCCGGCTTTTCTTTCTCGATGAGGCCGCAGATCTCGTCTACGTCGTTTTCTGCCGCCAGATAGATGTTATCCTGCGGGACTTTCAGGCGGGCCGCACGCAGCTTGACCTGACGGACGGACTCTTCGCCCGTGATATACAGCACCGTGTGCTGGTTGGAGATGGCACCGCAGAGCTGCAAAAGCATCGTAGATTTGCCCACGCCCGGCTCACCGCTCAGCAGTACGACGCCGCCCAACACGATGCCGCCGCCTAAAACGCGGTCAAGCTCGGAAATGCCCGTCAGGATGCGGCTCTTTTCCTCGGTCGTGCTGATGTCGGCCAGACGCCTTGCCGTCAGCGAGGTGACGCCCTCCTGCCGGACAGGCGCAGCGGCTTTGCCGCCGGAAAGCCCGGCCTTGGGCGCTTCGGCGACCACATCCTCATTCATGGTGTTCCAACTGCCGCAGCTGGGGCAGCGGCCCATCCAGCGGGGGCTTGTCTCTCCACAGTTGGAGCAGACGTATACGGTTTTCAGCTTCGGTTCTTTCATTCTGGACTCCCTGTTTTCATTTCATGAAAATCATTTTCTCTATCATACCACATCCGGCCCGAGGCCGCAAGAAAGCCGGGCGCTTATCTGGCCTGCATCAGACGATTTGCAAGACATGCAAGGCCGGTGGCCGCACCGCAGAGCGGGCAGAGACAGACCGCCAGTAAGGCGAATTGCCCCACCAGGAGCCGTGCTCCTGCCGGATGGCTTCCCTTATCCCCTCTACCGAAAGAGAACGCATGGATTCGGCTGCTGACCTGCAGAGCCGAGGCACCGAACAAACAGAGCGCACCCGTCGCCAGCGCGGTCGGCAGGCTGGCGGTGAGCAAAAAGAGAACGAGCTGTTTTGCCCCGAGGTTATTCAGAAGCTGCGCCGAGAGCAGGCCGGAGCCTGTCCCGTATAACATCGCAAACAGAAAGATAGGCAGCGGCCCCACTGCCGAGAGCCCCAGCAGAAGAAACACTGCCGCCGCCCCGAGGACGACAGCCAGCTCTGCCCCGAACAGTCCCACCGCCTGTGCTGTACTGGACGCCGCGAACACTCCGCGCCAGCAGTCCAGATAATAGGCCAGCGTCTCCATCTCCTCAGAATCGCACAGTGCCTGCAGGACGCCCGCCATCAGCGTACCGAAGAGATAGGCTGCCGCAAGCAGGATGCAGTCCCGGCTGGCCTGGAAGGGCTTCCGCCGGGGAGCTTTCTGAGGCGGAATCTCCGCCAACGGCTCGGAGACAGGCGTCATGGCTTCTTTTTCTGCCAGAGACTCGCCCGCTGTATCTTCCGGCAGCGTCGGCACAAGCGCCGCTGCATTTGTTTTCGTTTCCTGATAGACCCACATCGTGCTTTTTCCCTCCTGCTTTTGTTGTGTATGGCCGCTGTAGCGTGGACTGAGCATTCAGCGCCGCTTTCGCTCCGCGCGCAGCATTCCGAGGATCCCACCCAGAACCCCTATCAGCAGGACAAGCCCTGCCCGGACGAACTGCATCGTTTCCCACTCGCTCTGGTACAGTGTACCCAGAATAAAAAGCAGCCCTGCAAAGAGTGCTCCTTCCGCTGCACCCCAGACGAGCCCTTTGCCCTTTTGCAGAATGGCCATCAGCAGACCGCTGAGAAAGCTGCCGAGACAGACTGCCGCCGTGGCCAGCGGAGCAGCGGCTTCCTGCGTCAGGCCCTGTTTGACCATCAGCCAGCCGAACCCTGCCAGGCTCACGGCTGCTGCCGCACTGCCCACTCCCAAAACGACCAGCAGCCCTATCGCCGGGAATTTCTTGGTATCAGACATAAAAACGCGCCTCCCTGCACCTACTGTATGCAGGGAGACGCGTTCAAAGCACGAATCCGGAAAATTATTACTTCTTGGGGGCGTTGTCCATGTTCAGCTTCTCGACAGAGCTGATGGCGTTCTTGGTGAAGCGGATCTTCACACGGTCAGCGCCAGTCTCCAGCACAAAGGTGTCGTCCTTGATGGCGACCACACGGCCGATGACGCCGCCGATGGTGGTGACCTGATCGCCGATCTCCAGAGAAGAGCGCATTGCAGCGTCCTTCTTCTCCTGCTTCTTCTGGGGACGGTAGATCATGAAGTAGAGCATCACCAGCATCAGAGCCAGAGTAAAGAAAAGGCTGATGTAGCTTTCGGTCGTAGTCAGAAATTGCATGGGGCAAAATCTCCTCTCAAATTCATATGACCTTATTATACGCGCTTATCCGGCATGTTTCAAGGCTAAATCTCAAATTCGTGTGTCGAGCAGCTTGACATATCGGTCATGGAAGGCGGTAAAGGTGCCTGCATCCAGCTCATCGCGGATGCGCTCCATTAGGTGATTGTAGAACCAGAGGTTATGCATGACGGCCAGACGCATACCCAGCAGTTCCTCTGCCTTGAACAGGTGGCGGATATAGGCGCGGGAGTAGTTCCGGCAGGCCGGGCAGCCGCAGGCGGGGTCGATGGGGCGCTCGTCACGCTCGTACTTGGCGTTCTTGATGTTGATGATGCCGCCCCAGGTGTTCAGGTGGCCGTGGCGGGCATTGCGGCTGGGCATGACGCAATCGAAGAGGTCCACGCCGCGGGAGACGGCCTCGATGATGTTGCCGGGAGTGCCTACGCCCATCAGGTAACGGATCTTATCCTTGGGCATATAGGGCTCGACCGCGCTGATCATCTCGTACATCACCTCAGTGGGCTCACCCACAGCGAGGCCGCCGATGGCGTAGCCGTCCAAGTCCAGGTCGGCGATCTGCTTCATGTGCTCCACGCGCAGGTCGGCGAAGGTGCAGCCCTGATTGATGCCGAAGAGCAGCTGGTCGGGGTTGACGGAGATGCCTTCATGCTTCAGGCGGGCCATCTCATCCTTGCAGCGCTTGAGCCAGCGGGTGGTGCGCTCGCAGCTGGCTTTGGAGTAATCGTGCTGGGCGGGGTTCTCGACGCACTCATCAAAGGCCATGGCGATGGTAGAGCCAAGGTTTGCCTGGATCTGCATACTTTCCTCGGGACCCATGAAGATGCGGTGGCCGTCGAGGTGAGAGGCAAAGGTCACGCCCTCCTCGGTGATCTTGCGCAGCTTTGCGAGGCTGAACACCTGAAATCCGCCGCTGTCGGTGAGGATGGGGCCGTTCCAGCGGGTAAACTTGTGCAGACCGCCCATCTCTGCCACCAGCTTGTCGCCGGGACGCAGATGCAGATGGTAGGTGTTGCAGAGCATGACCTGCGCACCGATGTCCTTCAGGTCATGGGCAGACAGGCCGCCCTTGATGGCGCCGGCGGTGGCAACATTCTGGAATGCGGGGGTCTGCACCGTGCCGTGTATGGTCTTGAACTCGCCCCGCCGGGCGTTGTGCTCCTGCTTGAGCAGCTTGTAGGTCGTCAAAGAAGGCATAATATTTTCCTTTCTGCGCACGGAAAACAGCCGTGCATCCTGCCGCAGGGGGCGTATGCTCTCGCTGCGGATACAGAGTCGGGATATTACAGCGGCGAAGCGCTATAATAGTTACAAGATCAGCATCGCATCGCCAAAGCTGAAGAACCGATATTTCTGCTCGACAGCCACCTTATAGGCGGCCATCGTCTTTTCGTAGCCATACAGCGCCGACACCAGCATGATGAGGGTGCTTTCGGGCAGATGGAAGTTGGTGATAAGGCCGTCGATGCAGTTGAACTTGACACCGGGATAGAGGAAGATGTCGGTGTTGCCGCTGCAGGCTTTGATCTCGCCGTACTTGGCGGCGACAGCTTCCAGCGTGCGGCAGCTGGTGGTGCCCACGGCGATGACACGATGGCCTGCGGCCTTGGTATCATGGATGAGCTTTGCAGTCTCCTCGCTGACGGAGTACCACTCGCTGTGCATCTTGTGGTCGGAGATCTCGTCTTCCTGCACGGGGCGGAAGGTACCGAGGCCGACATGGAGCGTCACCTCGGTGATGTTGACGCCCTTGGCGCGGATGGTATCCATCAGCTCTGGCGTGAAGTGGAGGCCGGCTGTGGGAGCGGCAGCGCTGCCCAGCTCCTTGGCATAGACGGTCTGATACTGGCTCTGGTCGTCCAGCTGCTTGGTGATATAGGGCGGCAGAGGCATCTTGCCGAACTCGTCCAGCTTCTCGTAGAGGGTCTCGGTGTCATAGTAGAAGGTGACGAACTTATTGCCGTCTTCCAGCGTCTCGTCCACGATGGCCGTCAGGCTGCCGTCGCCAAAGCTGACCTTGGTACCGGGCTGCATCCGTTTGCCGGGCTTTGCAAGGCACTCCCACTGGTCGCCCTTCACCTGCCGCAGGAGCAGCAGCTCGCAGACAGCACCCGTGGGCTGCTTGATGCCCACGATGCGGGCGGGCAGGACCTTGGAGTTGTTGACCACCAGCAGGTCGCCCGGCTCGAGGTATTCGGGCAGGTCGTGGAAGATGCGGTGCTGGATGCTGTCGTCTTTCTGGCTCAGGACCATCAGACGGGCCGCATCACGGGGGGACACAGGCTCCTGTGCAATGAGCTCTTTGGGTAAATCATACCAAAAATCTTTTTTTAACATAGTTAGCATTTGCCTTTCCGATGATTGACACGAATGCCGTATCAATGTTATCATAAAATCTGTATAGCGGTATCTATTATATTGCATAGACGTCTGCTTTGCAAGCGGAGTCTTATGCGAATTGGCTTTTTTTGAAAGGAAAGGTGCTGGAAATGGATAAACAATATAAAGTGGGCGTCGTCGGTGCCACCGGTATGGTAGGCCAGCGTTTTGTTACTCTGCTCGAAAATCATCCCTGGTTCAAGCTGACGACTCTGGCCGCTTCCGGCCGGAGCGCCGGCAAGACCTATGAGGAGGCTGTCGGTTCTCGCTGGGCCATGACCACCCCGATGCCGGAGAGCGTCAAGAAGATGGTGGTGCTGGATGCATCCAAGGTGGAGGAGGTCGCCTCTCAGGTGGACTTTATCTTCTGCGCCGTCAATATGCCGAAGGACGAGATCAAGGCTCTGGAAGAGGCTTACGCCAAGGCAGAATGCCCCGTCGTCTCCAACAACAGCGCAAACCGCTTCACTCCGGATGTGCCGATGGTCGTGCCTGAGATCAACGCCGACCACATCGACATCATCCCCGCTCAGCGCAAGCGCCTGGGTACCAAGCGCGGCTTCATCGCCGTCAAGTCCAACTGCAGCCTGCAGAGCTATGTCCCTGCCCTGCACCCCCTGATGAAGGATTTCGGCGTCAGCAAGGCTCTGGTCTGCACCTATCAGGCCATTTCCGGTGCCGGCAAGACCTTCGACCGGATGCCTGAGATCATCGACAACGTCATCCCCTACATCGGCGGCGAGGAAGAAAAGAGTGAGCGTGAGCCTCTCAAGCTGTGGGGTCATATTGAGGGCGACCACATTGTCAACGCCGAGAAGCCTGTCATCACTGCCCAGTGCTTCCGTGTGCCGGTCTCTGACGGTCACACCGCCGCTGTCTTCGTGAGCTTTGATAAGAAGCCCAGCAAGGAAGAGATCCTCAAGGCTTGGGCCGAGTTCCGCGGTCCCGCACAGGAACTGGACCTGCCCAGCGCACCCAAGCAGTTCCTCCACTACTTCGAGGAGAACGACCGTCCCCAGCCCAAGCTGGACCGCAACACCGAGCACGGCATGGCCGTCTGCATCGGTCGTCTGCGTGAGGACACCCTGTTTGATTACAAGTTCGCCTGCATGAGCCACAACACTCTGCGCGGCGCTGCTGGCGGCGCAGTGCTGCTGGCTGAGCTGCTGGCAGCCAAGGGCTATTTTGACTGATCTGCGCGCTTTTTGAACTTCAACGCGCTGCAAAGGAGTTTTTTGCTATGAAGAATCCTGTTTTTACTGGTGCGGGTGTTGCCATCATCACCCCGATGTACGAGGACGGCAGCATTAATTTCGATGAGCTGGGCCGCATTGTTGAGGATCAGATCGCCCGCGGCACAGACGCCATCGTCATCTGTGGCACCACCGGCGAGTGCTCTACCATGACCGACGAGGAGCAGCTGGCTGCCATCAAGTATACCGTGGATCTTGTGAGTCACCGTGTGCCTGTCATCGCCGGTGCCGGTTCCAACGACACCGACCACGGCTGTGCTCTGGCTGCAAAGTCTGCCGCCTGCGGCGCAGACGCTCTGCTGCTGGTGACCCCCTACTACAACAAGACCTCTCAGGCTGGCCTTGTCGCCCACTTCACCGCAATGGCAGAGGCCGGCGGCATTCCGGTTATCCTGTATAACGTGCCTTCCCGCACCGGCCTGAACATCGCCCCCGAGACCGCCAAGGAGCTGAGCAGGCACCCGCTCATCAACGGCATCAAGGAAGCCTCCGGCAATATCGGTCAGGTGGCAAAGATTGCGGCCCTCTGCGGCGACGAGCTGAACATCTACTCCGGCAACGATGACCAGGTGGTCCCCCTGCTGTCTCTGGGCGGCAAGGGCGTCATCAGCGTCGTCTCCAATGTCAAACCTGAGCTTGTTCACAACTGCTGCAAGGCATGGTTCGACGGTGATACCGCCAAGGCCCGCGAGCTGCAGCTGGAGATGCTGCCCCTGTGCGATGCGCTCTTCTGCGAGGTCAACCCCATCCCGGTCAAGTACGCCATGAACGTGCTGGGCTGGGAGGCTGGTGAGTGCCGACTGCCTCTCGTGGAGCCCGGCGACGCACACAAGGAACAGATCGAGCGGGCTCTGCAGGATGCAGGTCTTATCAAGGAATAAACGATTTTATGTGCAAATGCCCGGCGAGACAGATCTCCGGGCATTTGCCGTATGATAAAAAAGAGGATAATAACAATGACGGATATTATCATTCAGGGCATTGGCGGCAGGATGGGCCATGTGCTGTGCGAGATGATCGCCCAGCGTGAGGATTGCCGCGTCGTGGCCGGCATCGACATGAAGGACGGCGAGATGAACGGCATTCCCGTGTACGACAGTCTGGACAAGCTGGACGGCAAGGGCGACGTCGTCATCGACTTCAGCGCCCCGGCGGCTGTCGAGAAGGCTCTGCCCTACTGTGAGGCTCACAAGCTGCCCATCGTGGTCTGCACCACCGGCCTTTCCGAGGAACTGCAGCTGAAGATCGTCCAGCTCTCCCGCAGCATTCCGGTGTTCAAGAGCGCCAATATGTCCATGGGCATCAACGTCCTGTCCGAGCTGTGCAAGCGTGCATCGGCCATTCTGGGCGCAAACTACGACATCGAGATCGTTGAGCAGCACCATCACAACAAACTGGACGCTCCCAGCGGCACGGCTCTGATGCTGGCTAACGCCATCAACGAAGAGAACGATGGCGCATACCACTATGTTTATGACCGTTCCGCTGTCCGCCAGAAGCGCGACCCCAAGGAGATCGGCATCAGCGCCGTGCGCGGCGGCAGCATCGTGGGCGACCATGAGGTGCTGTTCTGCGGCCCGGATGAGGTCATCACCCTCCGCCATACGGCATATTCCCGCAATATTTTTGCAAATGGCGCAATAAATGCTGCCGTTTATCTTGCAAAAAAGGAGCCCGGCCTGTACAATATGAGTAACATGATCGCAGAGATGTAAGCTTTTCTGCGCATGGCATCATAAGGCACGGTATCGTGCGTCAGGAGACGAGCCTATGGCCAAGCACGCAGCCCCTCCCCGCCGTCGGCATTCCGCGCAAAAGCACGCCTCGCATAAGGGCGTCACCCTGTACACACTGGGGGTCCTGCTGGTAGCTGTATCGGTGCTGCTCTCTCTGCGCTTCTGGCCCCGCCGCATCGTGGATGCAGTTCCTCCGGCAGCGGAGGTGGAGTCCCCTGCTGTTTCGGAGGAGCTTGCTGTGCCTGAGCCGCAGCCTGTCGTCACGACATTGCGCTTCTCGGCTACAGGGGACAACCTCATTCATAAGCCCATCTATTCGCAGGCCGCCCGGCGGGCTGCAGAGGGCGAAGGATACAGCTTCGATTACTGCTATAGGAATCTGCTCGATTTCTATGCACAGCAGGACATCAACTGGATCAATCAGGAGACGCTCTGCAGCAAAGAGCTTGCGCCCTCTACCTATCCCTGCTTCTCGACCCCCGGCGAGTGCGCCGAAGCGCTTTACCGGGCAGGCTTCCGGGTGTTCAGTCTCTCGAACAATCACACCTACGATAAGGGAGCTGCGGGCATTGCCGCCACCCTCCGATTCTGGGAGACGATGCCTGAGGATGTGATCACCACCGGCCTGTGGAAGGGCGAGGCGGACTATGGCCGCATCCCCATCCAGACTGTAGACGGCGTAAAGATCGCGTACCTTTCCTACACCGAGCACACCAACGGCATCCCCCGGAACAGCAAGATGACCGCAAACATCATCTATACCAGCCAGCAGGATGTCATGGAACAGCAGGTGCGGGAGGCCCGGCAGGAGGCCGATTTTGTGGTAGTCGGTGTACACTGGGGCGTCGAGGACAGTCACAACATCACACAGGCGCAGCGCACCTTAGCTCAGTCTCTGGCCGACTGGGGCGCGGATGTGATCATCGGAACCCACCCGCACGTCCTGCAGGACGCCGAATGGCGCACCGCAGCCGATGGACGGAACGTATTTGTGGCCTATTCGCTGGGAAATTTCCTGAGCACTCAAAGCAAGCCTGACCAGCTTTTCGGCGCGATTTTGACGTTGGACCTGGAGCAGACCACCGAGCCGGACGGCAGCGTCCATTGCGCAGTGCGCGGCCCGAAGCTCCATGTGACAGTGACCCACTATGACGCCAGAAAGTCTAACGTCCGCACATATCTGTTCCGGGATTACACGCCGGAGCTTGCACAGGCCCATGGTGTTCGCGCCGCGTATCCTTCTTTTGGGTACGATTACATCCGCCAGACGGCACAGACCTACATCAACAGCGAATTTTTGGAGCTTGCATAAAGCTTGTATCAGAACGCCCGATGGGCAGAATGGAGTGTTTACTATGTACGGTGTATCCAAAATCAATATTGAGCCGAGCCTGATGATGATCAGTGTGCAGGATGCCGAGTTCAAGGGCAACACGATGGCACGTTATCTGCAGATCTTCGCCGACACTGGCGTCGTGGTGGATATGATCAGCCAGAGCGCTCCCCACGGCACCAGTATGGACTTCAGCTTCACGGCTTCCAACAGCGACCTGCCGCTGGTCATGAAGGCCATCTCTGCGGCAAATCTGGACAAGGACGCCAAGGCTTCTCCCCTCATCAGTGTGGGCTACTCCAAGCTGAATCTCTTCGGTGAGGAGATGGTCACCAGCTGCGGCGTCGCAGCCCGCGCCCTGAATGCTCTGGCGATGGCAGGCATCGAAGTTCTGCTCATCACCACCAGCGATTTGGATATTTCCCTTCTGGTCCGTTCGGAGAACGAGGACGCAGCCTATGAGGCCCTGAAAAAGGCTTACGAACTGTAACAACGATATTAAGCAGCACCCGTGTCTGATAAAACAGGCATGGGTGCTGTTGCAGCAAAAGACCCGGCGGGTCTCCCCTCTGCGGAGAGAAACCAGCCGGGTCTTTTTATTTTATCAGAAGATTTACAGGCTCACCTTGTGGTAGACCTTCTTGCCTTTCTTGATGACAATGCCCTTGGACAGCTGCTCAGCAGTGAAGCTGACCGTGGGAGCAGCGACCTTCTCGCCGTCCACCAGAACACCGCCCTGCACGACGAGACGGCGGGCCTCACCGTTGGAAGCAGCCAGACCAGCCTTGACCATCAGGGTCAGGATGCCGATGGAGCCGTCGGTCAGGTCAGCCTCGGTCAGCTGAGTGTTGGGCATATGCTCAGCATCACCGGCAGCACCGCTGAACAGGGCGCGGGCTGCATTCTGGGCCTTGGCGGCCTCTTCTTCGCCGTGGACCATCTTGGTCAGCTCGAAGGCGAGGATCTCCTTGGCCTCGTTGAGGCGCTGGTCCTTCCAGGTGCTCATCTCGTCGATCTGCTCCAGCGGCAGGAAGGTCAGCATACGGATGCACTTCATGACATCCGAATCGCCGACGTTGCGCCAGTACTGGTAGAACTCGAAGGGGCTGGTCTTGTTGGGGTCGAGCCAGACGGCGTTGCCGGCGGTCTTGCCCATCTTCTTGCCCTGAGAGTCGGTCAGCAGGGTGATGGTCATAGCATAAGCATCCTTGCCCAGCTTGCGGCGGATAAGCTCGGTGCCGCCCAGCATATTGCTCCACTGGTCATCGCCGCCGA
The DNA here is from genome assembly GCF_040094125.1 of Faecalibacterium longum. Lineage (NCBI taxonomy): Bacteria > Bacillati > Bacillota > Clostridia > Eubacteriales > Oscillospiraceae > Faecalibacterium > Faecalibacterium longum. The sequence continues at coordinate 119,570 of NZ_JBBNIH010000138.1, read as the reverse complement.
ACTGCATGTTGCAGCCGTAATGCTGGAACATGTAGTAGAAGTCGTAGCTCTGCATGATCATGTAGTTGAACTCGAGAAAGGACAGGCCCTTCTCCATGCGCTGCTCATAGCACTTGGCGCGCAGCATGTTGTTGACGGAGAAGCAGGCGCCCACATCGCGCAGCAGCTCGACGTAGTTCAGGTTCAGCAGCCAGTCGGCGTTATTCAGCATCAAAGCCTTGCCGTCGGAGAAGTCGATGAACTTCTCCATCTGCTTCTTGAAGCAGGCGGCGTTGTGGGCGATGTCCTCCTTGGTCAGCATCTTGCGCATATCGGTGCGGCCGGAGGGGTCGCCGATCATGGTGGTGCCGCCGCCGATGAGGGCAATGGGCTTGTTGCCTGCCATCTGCAGACGCTTCATCAGGGTCAGGGCCATGAAGTGGCCGGCAGTCAGGCTGTCGGCGGTGCAGTCGAAGCCGATGTAGAAGGTGGCCTTGCCGTTGTTGATGAGGTCGATGATCTCGTCATCGGTGATTTGAGCCACGAGGCCGCGGGCCTTGAGTTCTTCGTACAGAGTCATAAAAATTTCCTCCTGTTTGTCGGGCAGAGGGAAAATAAAACACCCCCTGCCAAAATAAATTTGGCAGAGGGCGATAAAATTCGCGGTACCACCTCTGTTTGCCGCCTCTTCACAGAAACGGCCTCACGAGTGCGCACCCCAGAGTAGAGTGACACTCCTGCGTTTGTAACGCTCGCACGCGGCACAGCCTACTATTCGTTCAGCCTGCAGCTCAGGGACGTATTTCACCTGCGTCTCCGCAGCCCCTTTCACCAGCCGGGGCCTCTCTGGGCAGAGCGCATCAGGGTACTCGGTTCCCATCTTCGCCTTTCAACGAGATTCAGTTTAGCACATCCCTGCCGGAATGTCAAGCGCTGGCTTTTTTCTTATTTTTCTGCGTTCCGGCCTAGCATTTCTCGGGCATTGGCCAGCGAAAGCTCTGTGACATGGTCGCCGGAGATGAGGCGGGCCAGCGCCTCTACACGGCCATTTTCGTCCAGCGGGTGTATCTCAGTATAGGTACGCTCGTTCGTGATATTTTTCTGGATAAGCAGATGGCAGTCGGCCAGTGCAGCGATCTGCGCCGTATGAGTGATGCAGAGAATCTGATGGCCCTCGGCGCTCTGACGCAGTACCTCGCCGATACGGCTGGCTGCTTTGCCCGATACGCCGCTGTCGATCTCGTCGTAAATAACGGTCGGCACGGCGTCCTTATCAGCCATTGCGTTTTTAATTGCAAGGGTAATACGGCTCAACTCACCGCCCGAGGCGATCTTTGCCAGAGGCTTCGGAGCTTCGCCGGGGTTTGTGGAGATATAGAACTCGACGCTATCCTGCCCATGGCTGGCCAGCGGGCCGCGCGAATGGCGAAGCGTCATCCGCACACCCGGCATATTCAAGAAGTCCAGCGTGCCAGAGATACGCTTGTTCAGCTCATCAAAAGCTTTCAGACGGGTCTGGGTCAGAGCTTCGGCCTTTTCCCGCGCGAGGGTGTAAAGGCGGCGCTGCTCTTTCTGCAAATGCTCTACCCTCTCCTGAGAGGACTGTATCATCTCAAGTTCTTTCCGCGCCCTCTCCCCGAAAGCGAGGATGTCCTCTACGGTGTCTCCGTACTTCCGCCGGAGCTTATAGATAAGGTCGATGCGCTGCTCGATCTCGTCCAGCTCTGCGTCGTTGGTGTCGTAGGCATCCAGACGGCCAATGAGGTCTGCGGCGACATCCTTCGCGGTGTAATAAAGGTCGAGCAGCTGGCCCGCACCGGCAGACAGCTCTCCGTCGAGCTGTGCCGCTGCGTCCACAGCGTTGGAGGCTTCGCCCAGAAGGTCAACAGCTCCCGGGGCCTCGTCGCCGCCGGAGAGCAACGCATAACACTGTGCGATACGGTCTCGGATGGTGGAAGCATTTGCCAGCACTTTGCGGCGGCTTTCCAGCGTCTGCTCCTCCCCTGCCGTCAGGCCGGCATCGTCGATCTCCTGCACCTGATAGCTCAGCAGGTCGATACGGCGCTGCTTTTCGCTCTCGTCGGTTATCATGGCGTCCAGCGCCTTTTTGACGCTGACCAGTTCCCGGTAGATAGCATAATACGCCTGATACTCAGCACTGTTCTGGGCGTAAGCATCCAGAATGCCCTCATGACGGGCCGGGTTCAGCAGACCCACGGAGTCGTGCTGACCGTTGATGTTGATAAGCCCGCCGCACAGCTCCCGCAGGACGGCGGCAGTGGCCGGCATCCCGTTGATGCGGCAGGTGCTCTTACCCTCGGCGGTGATCTCACGGCTGAGCAGCAGGGCCTCCGAGCGCTCATAGCCTGCCTTTTCGAGACTGTCGAGAACAGCAGGCGGCACGTCCTCGAACGCGGCCCGAATGACGGCCTTGGCCGCACCGGTGCGCACAAGATCCTTGGAAGTGCGGTTGCCCAGAATGGCGTTGATGGAGTCGATGAGGATGGATTTACCTGCGCCCGTCTCACCGGTCAGGACGTTGAGGCCCTTTTCGAAATGGACGTTTGCTTTCTGGATAACTGCAACATTTTCGATTTGCAGGCTGCTCAGCATAGTTTCACTCCCGCGTTTATTTCTGCCCGATATGACGGGTCAGTTCCGAACAGATGGTCTTTGCGTCCCGCTCCGAACGGGCTACGATAAGGAATGTATCGTCGCCGGAAAGCGTACCGACGACATTCTTCCATTTCAAGGCGTCGAATACCTCACAGGCAGCGTTCGCCATGCCGGAGTAGCACTTCACCAGCACGACATGTCCGGCAAAATCCACCCCCAGCACAGACTCGTGGAATATCGTCTCAAATCGGCCCTGCATCTTGGGGTTGAGGCTTTCGTTGTGGCTGGAAACATAGCGGTAGCCGTCGGCGGTGGCAGCTTTGACGAGGCACAGCTCCCGGATGTCCCTGGAAATGGTAGCCTGTGTCACCTCGAAGCCCTCCTGGCGCAGATGCTCGAGAAGTACCTCCTGTCGGCTGATGGGATGTTCCTGAATGAGGCGGAGGATCGTCTGCTGACGTTCCGTCTTGCCTTTTGCCTCAGCTGGATTGTTTCGGCCCATATTCCTTGCCTCCTCTTGTTATTATCTCCGGCTGCGCAGCTTCTGGTCGATGGCCTGAAACTGGTCCGCCCTGCTGAAGGTGACGAGCTGTACGATCTGGTCGGAGAGGCGTATCTCCGCCGTTGAGCCGGCGCTGAGCGGATATTCCGCTGCGCCGTCGCAGCTCAGGAACACTTCGTTGTCGATGACCTGCCCCACACAGATGTTTATTTTGCGCTCCTGAGCAAAGACCATCGCAGGGCTGGTCAGACTGTGGGGACAGATGGGAGTGACGACGATGCCCTTGGTCTGCGAGTCCAAGATCGGCCCGCCGGCTGCCAGAGAATAGGCTGTGGAGCCTGTAGGGGTCGCCACGATGACGCCGTCACCACGGTAATGCTCTACGAGGATGTCGTCGCAGTAGATGCTGAAGTCGATGGCCTGCTGCAGGCGGCCTTTCGTCACGACCACATCGTTGAGGGCATGGCCTTCCCAGCCATCCTCGCCCAGCACCCGCACATAGAGCAGCATCCGGCTGTCCAGCATATATTCTCCCCGCACCAGAGCGGCGAGTTTTTCTTCCATTTCATCCACCTCACAGGTAGCGAGGAAGCCGCAGCGTCCGATGTTAATGCCGAGGATGGGTTTTTGATATTGCAGCGTAAAATTTGCCTCGTGCAGGATGGTTCCATCACCACCGATGGTCAGGATGACATCGGTGCGCGGAAGGCATTCTTCCAAAGGAAGGTACTGTACACCTTCCACGTAGCGGGACTCTTTCAGGTCATCCCGCATCAGGACGACAGCCCCCTGCATCAGCAGGAGCTGCGCTGCCCGGCGGGCAGTATCGGCAGCCTGTTCCTTTCCGGGGTTTGGCGAAATGTAAACAGTCATAGGGCGGTTTATTCCTCCGTCTCCCAGCAGATTTACTTGTCCAGAGAGCTGTGGCTTGCCGCTACGACCTGCTCGGCAACAGAATCATCCAGCACACCGGGCTGTTCGCTCTTCTGGACGAACATCAGGTACTCAATGTTGCCCTCAGGGCCTTTGACGGGACTGAAATCCAGTCCGCGCACGACGAAACCGTTTGCAGCGGCATATCCCATCGCATTGTGGAGCACTTCGCGGTGGGTGGCAGGGTCGCGGACGACACCGTTTTTACCCACCTTCTCGCGGCCAGCCTCGAACTGAGGCTTGACGAGGCAGACACCCATTGCGTCGGGCGTCGTGATAGCCTGCGCCACCGGGAAGATATGATGCAGCGAGATAAACGATACGTCCACGCTGAAAAACTCAACAGGCTCTGCCAGCATGTCCAGCGTGACATTGCGGATGTTGGTGCGCTCCATGTTGACGACGCGCTCGTCAGTGCGCAGGCTCCATGCCAGCTGACCGTAGCCGACGTCCACGGCATAGACCTTGACTGCACCGTTCTGCAGCATACAATCGGTAAAGCCGCCGGTGGACGCACCAATGTCCATACAGACCTTGCCGTTCGGCGTCAGAGGAAAGCACTGCATTGCCTTTTCCAGTTTGAGGCCGCCGCGGCTGACATAGCCGATGTCATGGCCGCGCACCTCGACCTTGGCGTCTTCCTTTATCATCTCGCCGGCCTTGTCCACCTTCTGCTCGTTGACAAAAACGACACCGGCCATGATGAGGGCTTTGGCGCGCTCACGGCTCTGGATCATGCCGTGCTGCACCAGATATTGGTCCAAACGAATTTTCAAAGTGTTTTCTCTCCTTTCGGGTCCGCTTCCCGCACAGCCTCGGCCAGATGTGCGGCATCCAGCCCGGTCGCCTGTTTGATTTGAGGCACCGTCGCGTGAGGCAGGCACAGCTTCTTCACAGCACGGTGGATGTACCGGCCCTGCCAGCCAGCATCCTGCAGGGCGCGGGCAAGGTGTTCGCCGATGCCGCCGCAGGCCACGCACTCTTCGGCCATCAGAACGACGGGATAGGCTGAAAGGTCACGAATTAATTCTTCCTCAAACGGGAAGATGCGCACCAGCTTATAAACATCGCAGGAGATGCCCTCTCTGGCCAGCAGCTCTGCGGCAGTGAGAACATCTTCTACCTCATCGGCGTAGCTCACCAGTGCGGCCTTTGCACCCGGTGTGAAAATGAGTTTATCGTATTCCTTGCCCGAGCAGCCGTATTTTGCCAGAGCTTTGCTCTCTCCGCCGCGGGGGTAACGGATGGCCCGGGGACCCTGCATCTCATGGCTCAGCAGGATGGGAAGCCAATGCCGCAGTTCTTCGTAGTTTGAAGGCGAATAGATGGGCATTCCGGTCTGGCTGAGAAAAGCCGGGTCGTAGATGCCCTGGTGTGTCTCACCGTCTCCGGGGACGAAACCTGCACGGTCCACCGCGAAGACGACATTTTCACGCAGAAGGTTGACGTCATGGATGATCTGGTCGTAGCTGCGCTGCAGGAAGGTCGAATAAATGCAGACCACCGGAAGCATCCCCTTGCTGGCCAGACCAGCTGCAAAGGTCACGGCATGCTGTTCGGCCATGCCGACATCGAAGAAGCGCTCCGGATGGGCATGACTGAAAAACTGCAGACCTGTGCCATATTTCATGGCGGCAGTAATGGCACAGAGGGTCTTATCGGTGTCTCCGGCAGCGCTGAGCGTCCGGCCAAAGGCATTCGAGAACGACTCGGCCGGAGCGACCTCGGGGTCAGGGATGCCGGTCAGGTCGAACTTGGAAACGCCATGGTAATTGCCGGGGTTCGACTCAGCGGGCGCATAGCCCTTGCCCTTTTTCGTCACGACATGGAGCAATGTCGGCCCGGGCTGAGCACAAACAGTCTGGAAAATGCGTTCCAATTCCGGCTCGTCGTGGCCGTCGATGAGTCCAAAATAGTGAAACCCCATATCCTCGAACATCGTGGAATGGTACATGGCCCGGCGAATTGCTTTTTTGCTGTTCTGAAGAGCGCTTTTGATGGGCGCTCCGATGACAGGCACACCGTTCAGGAAACTGTTGATATTTTCCTTGGCCGTAAAATAGCCGTTTGTGGTGCGCAGATGGCCCAGATAGCTTGCCAACGCACCGACATTATGGGAAATGGACATTTTATTATCGTTAAGGATGACCAGGAGATTGTCCAGCTTTCCGATATTGTTCATCCCCTCGTAGACCATGCCGCCGGTGAACGCACCGTCGCCGATGATGGCCACCACATGGCCCGGCTCCCCTTTCAGTTTTTTGGCCCATGCGATGCCGATGGCAACAGAAAGAGCCGTATTGCCATGTCCGGCGATAAAAGCGTCATGGGCGCTCTCATTGGGATTCGGAAAGCCCGAAAGTCCGTCCAGCTGCCGCAAGGTGCCAAAGCGCTTATACCTCCCGGTCAGGAGCTTATGGGTGTAGCACTGATGTCCTACGTCAAACACGAAAGCGTCCTGAGGGGTCTCAAAGACACGATGAAGTGCTACCGTCAACTCGACCGCGCCGAGATTGGAAGCAAGATGTCCGCCTGTTTTGGATACGCTGTCCAGCAGAAACTGACGGATCTCGCCGCAGAGCTGCTGGATCTGTGCGCTGTTCAAGCGCTTCAGGTCACGAGGCTGTGAAATATTCTGAAGCAATGAAGGATGCATAAAATGACCGTCCTCCTCACATTTCAAATTCCTGATGTTTTTTTTTCTTAGACAAGGTGCATGGGATACAGGCAGCCGACCACGATGCCGACGACCATGCCGGCCATGACCTGCAGGGGCGTATGGCCGACCATCTCCTTCAGATGCATATTCTGCAAAAACGGAGAGTTCTTTTCGCTGATGTCGATCCACTCTTCGATCATCTGGTTGAGCACTTTGGCCTGCTCGCCCGTCTCGTGGCGCACACCCATTGCATCGTGCATGGTGATGATGGCGACCACACTGGCCACAGCAAAAATAGCCGAGCTGACTCCCTCGCTGCGGGCTGCGGCAATGACCATCGCGCAGACTGTCGCGCTGTGGGCACTTGGCATACCGCCGTCGCCCCACATCCTCTCGAGCTGGAACTTGCCCAGCAGGATAAAGTTGATGATGGTCTTGAGCACCTGTGCAACGAACCAGCCCACGATGGAAACAGTCAATATCTCGTTGACCGAGAACAATTCTTTGATAAATTGCATAGTTTGTTCACCTTCTTGAATTTTATCGCAATCCCACAGCCGACGTCTCAAAAAGCAGCGCATTTGCGATATGTAGTCCTGTGCGATTTCTGAGACGATTTCGGCGCAGAATGCGACCGGCTCAGCTGCGGCGGTTCAGCAGTGTGCGGGCCAGCTGCTCCAAAAACGCACTCTTTTCGCCGAATGCGTCGCGCAGCGCTGTGCAGGTCTCGTCATTCAGCTTTTCCGCCAGCTGCATGGCACCGTCAACGCCGAACAGGGTGACAAAAGTCGTTTTGCCATTTTCGCTGTCGCTGCCAATGGGTTTGCCCAGCTGCTCGGCGGTTCCGGTCACGTCCAGCACATCGTCCACGACCTGGAACACGAGACCGATGCCATAAGCATATGCTTCCAGCGCCTTACGCTGAACCTCATTGGCCTGTGCTGCAGCACCGCCCATCTGGATGGCTGCATTGATGAGTGCGCCGGTCTTGTGGCGGTGGATGAGACGGAGCTGTTCCTCGGTAGCGGCAAGCGCCTCATATTTCAAATCGAGTTCCTGACCGTACACCATGCCTCGGCTGCCTGCACCTGCGCCCAGCGCCTGTGCCGCGTGGACACAGACAGAAGCGGGAGCAGGCGCACCGGCGACTGCCTCGAAAGCCTCGGTCAGCAGGACGTCACCGGCCAGCATCGCGGTGGATTCGCCGAATGCCTTGTGGCAGGAGGGCTTGCCGCGGCGCATATCGTCGTTATCCATGCAGGGCAGGTCATCATGGATGAGCGAATAGCAGTGCAGCATCTCGACTGCGGCTGCAAACTGCTCAGCTGCCTCGGCATTGCCGTGGAGCATATCACACACGGCCAGCACCAGCACAGCGCGAATGCGCTTGCCGCCGCCCAGCAGGCTGTAGCGCGCTGCGCGGCAGACGTCAGATTCCTCAGGCAGATAGCGCTCACACGCCTGGCTCAATGCCTTTTCAGCACGGGCCAGATATTCGTCATACTGCTTTTTATACTCTGCGCTCTCCATAATGGTTCCTCCCTGCAAACTGTTTGCTTTTATTCTTCTGTTTCGGGTCCTGCCTTTTCGCTGCGGGAAACATCGATCTCCTCCATTTGAAGCGATGCTTTTTCCAGCGCAGCATGGCAGTATTCCATCAGCGAAGCCGCTTCTGCATAGAGCTTGACCGACTCAGAAAGGGTCGTCTCTTCGCTCTGCATCTGGCTCAGGATGGTTTCCAGACGGGCCATGCCGTCTTCAAAGCTTTTGGGTGCTCTCATTCAGTTCCTCCACGGACGTGACCGTACATTCTGCTGTGTGCGCTGCACCGCGCAGGGTGAGCTTATCACCGGTTGCAAGAACATCTGCACTACACAGCCTGCCTTTGCTGTCATATACCATCGCATAGCCGCGCCCCAGTACCCGGTAGGGGCTGAGCGAGTCGGCCAGTGCTGCGGCGTGGCGCAGCTGCGCCTGCCGCTTCTGAATACAGCTTTGCGCAGCCGCCTCGAGTTCTTTCTGCACTGCGGCAAGCTCTGCCTGCCCACCGGTCAGTTTCCGACGGGTCATGTCATAGGAAAGCTGCTGCTCGGCCATCATCAGACGGCCAGACGCTGCATCCAGACGGCGCTGCATCGCGCTCTGACAGCCCTGTTCCAGCTGGGACAGGGCCCGCAGAAGCTCTGCACGATCCGGCACGGCTAATTCTGCCGCAGCCGATGGGGTCGGCGCACGGCGGTCCGCCACAAAGTCTAAAATGGTAAAGTCTATCTCATGCCCAATAGCACTGATAAGCGGCACTTTGCAGCGGTAAGCTGCCCGGGCGATGACCTCGGCGTTGAAGACCCAGAGGTCTTCCCTGCTGCCGCCGCCCCGGGCTACGATAATTTCGTCTACCCGACCGCTTTTGTCCAGCTTTCCGATGGCATCTGCGACCTGCTGCGCCGCCTCAAAGCCCTGCACATTGACCGGGCAGAGCAGGAGTTTCGCCGCAGGCCAGCGCCGACCAATGACATTGCGAATGTCCTGCAATGCCGCGCCGGTCTTGCTGGAGACGACGCCGATGCATTTGGGATACGTGGGCAGCGGCTTTTTGTGCTCTACCGCAAAAAGTCCCTCCTGCTCGAGTTTGGCTTTCAGCTGCTCAAAAGCAAGCTGCGCCGCACCAATGCCGTCCGGGAACATTTCGTTGACATAGATCTGGAACGCGCCGTCCCGCTCATAAAGAGTAGCACGGCATCGCACGACTACCTTCATGCCCTCTTCCGGGCGGAAGCCTAGCCGCCGCGCATCTGAGCGGAACATCACCGCTTTGACACTGGCGCTGGCGTCCCGGAGAGAAAAATAACAGTGGCCGCTGCGGGCGTTCTGTACGAAGTTTGCAATCTCGCCCCGCAGTGCCAAATCGAACAGGATGTCATTTGCATCCAGCAGCGTCTTGACATACTGGTTCAGGGCCGAGACGGTGATCACTTCAGCCATAGCCCGGCCTCCCGTGCGGCGAGGATAGATACGCCGATGGCGTTGTCACTGGAATACTGGCCGGGTACGAAATACACCTGCGGGAGGCGCTGCTGCACCCAGCTGCGAATGATGTCACTGCTCATCACGCCGCCTGCACAGACCACAGCAAGCCCGGGATATTCCTTCTGAGCCGCTTTGGTCATCTTGACCACGGTATCTGCCACGCAGAGCAGGCAGTACTTACAGACATAGGCAGGGCTTTTGCCAGCTGTCAACAAAGCATTGCACTGGTTTTCCAGCCCGGAAAGGCTGCATTCCATGCCTCGGACACTGGATTTCGGTTTTATCGTCACATCACATTCCGCGGCCAGACGAGAGACTTCGACGCCAGCCGGGAATCCAAAGCCCAGCTTGACGCCCACACGGTCCACAGCCTGTCCGGCGTAGAGGTCGGAGCTGGTCCCCAGCGTTTCGATATGCTTCACTTCATCGCAAAGGAGCAGGTCAGTCGTGCCGCCGGAAATATGGAACAGCAGTGTTTTCTCGCGGAAGAACTCTTCACCCTTGGCCGCAAACAGTGCCGCCGCCGCATGGCCCTGCTGATGGGTCGTGCGGACGAGCGGGATGCCCCGGGCCAGCGCGAACGCCTCGGCAGCGCTGACGCCCGCCAGAAAACAGGGCATATAACTGCCCTCTACCGGACGGGGCTTTTCCGACACGCCTACGGCACTGATTTTGGTCAAATCGAATTCACCGCTCAGTTCTTTCAGCATCTCAGGCAGAGCTGCTGTGTGGTGAAAAAGGGCGTCGCTCTGGCGCAGCCCAAGCTGGCCCTCCTTCACCGGAAGGAAACGCTTTTTTGCGCAAACAACCTCTCCGGCTGTATCAAAGACAGCCAGAGAGGTTGCATAATTGCTGGTGTCGATGCCCAGCGTATAGCTGCTCACAGCTGCTCAGGCTCTGCGTCCAGACCCTGCTCGCGTGCCACCGTACCCAGCAGACCGTTGACGAACTGATAATCCTCGTCTGCGCCATACTTTTTGGTCAGCTCGACTGCCTCATTGATGACGACGCCAGGCTTTTTCTCGTCGCCGTACAGCATCTCGGCCAGACCCAGACGGAGCACCGTCAGGCTCACGCGGGGCAGACGCTCCATCGTCCAGTTGCGCAGATGGGCGCTGATGAGGTCGTCCACCTCTGCGGAATGCTCATAATAAGCCCGCAGCAGGCGCTGGCCAAAAACATCCACCGGATGCTCTTCATCGCACTCGTGGTGGTTGTCCAGAGCCTCCTGCAGGGGAATGTCACCAAAAGTCTGAGAAAATGCCAGCAGAAATGCATTTTCGCGTGCTTCACGACGGGGCAAAATATTTTCCATAATGTTCCTCTCACAGCGGCAAGGCCCTCCCTTTTGCGGGAAGGCCGACCGCAATTCTCTTTTACGTTTTGTTTCTCGGCTCAGGCCTGCGGCTCAGCCGCCGGGGCCAGACCGGCAATGACGAGGTCAACGCGGCTGACCGTAACATTGGTCATGTTCTGGACGGCAGACTTGACGTTTTCCTGCACCTTTTCAGCCACAGCCGGGATGCGCGCGCCAAAGGCTGCTACAATTTCCAGAGTGATCTCTGCCGTGCCGTCTCGCATCTCTACGGTAACGGGCGACTGGACGTTGGCGCGCTCGAGAAGGTCTTTCACCTTCCGGTTCTGCTTGCCGCAGGACACTTCTGCCACGCCCTCGATCTCCAGCGCTGCACAGCGGGCGATCTTGCCGATGACCTCTGTGGAGATCTGCAGACTGCCGCCTTTAAGATCCATGTTCTGTAAATCCATTCTATGGCCCTCCATCCAAAATGAGCGAATGCCCATTTTATTTTATGCGTTCCATGCAAAGAGAGTACCCCTTTGCAAAACCTTTGATGTCATTATACCATTTTCTCCGGTTTTATACAACACCTTACTTCACTTCCACCACAGTAATATTCTGCGCAGTCACCTCGCTCTTGCTGAGCACGATGTCCCGTATCTGGGCCACCTGTGCCGCCGTCAGCGCGTCGCCGGAGGTCATCACGGTCAGGTCAGCCCGGCCGGACTGCAAAAAGCAGAGGCAGTCGGCAAAGCCTTTCGCCTTGACCAGCGTTTCTATCTCATTTTCTGCGTTGAGGTCTTCGAGGTTGGAAGTCAGCTGCTGGGTATAACCTTTTTTCTCCTCGGCGGAAAGGCCCGAGGTCTTGAGGGTCTTCTGGATCGTGTCCATCGCTTCATCGTGAGCTTTCTGGCGCTTGAGACGGGCTTCCTCAAAGAATTTTGCGCCTGCGTCGTTGGCCACGCTGACGAGCTGGGCCTCCCCATAATTCTTGTTGGCACTGGATATTGCTTCGGCCTCCGTCATCAGCCCATCGGTAACGGGTGCTGCCACAGGCTCACCCTCCACAGCCACCGCTGAGACGTTGACAGCCTCTTCATCCACACCGATGCCGGTGCGGGCATACTGCCAGTTAAGGTATACCGCCACGACCAGCGCGGCCGCAAGGGTCAGCGCTGTGACCCTGCGTGTGTTTTTGGTGATAGCTCTCATTTGTGTCTCCTCCTTGCATAACTTATATTTCATCGCTGCAAAAAATCATTCCCGGCGCTGCTCTACGCAGATGCGGTTGGACGGAACATCCAGCAGCGCCCCCACCAGCTCGGTGATTCGGGCGGCGACCCGGACATCTCCCCCGCCCTCGCACACCACGGCCACCCCGCACACTCTGGGGGTGCAGACTGTCTGTGCCAGCGCGGTCCCGTCGTCCAGCAGCACATGGGTCTGCTGTTCCTGGGTCTGTCCCGAGAGCGTGTCCAGAGCATAGATGGTCTCCTCTCCGCTTTCCAGTGTTATCATCACGGTGGTCTTTCCCGCGCCCTCTACCTGCGCGATGAGGTCGGAAAGCTGCTGCTCGAGCTGCTGGCGGTAGACGTTGTCATCCGCCGGGGCGGCGCTTGTTGCGGCGGTCTTCTCTGAAGGGGTGAACAGCTCCGACAGCAGGATGAGCAGCATGGCCGCCGCGCCCAGCAAAACCGCCAGCCGGGCGCGTTTTTCCTTCTGCGCGAGGTCCTTCAGCCGTGAAAAAAGCTCGTTGTTCATAGCACATCCTCCCCGCTGGGGCTGTTCCATTTAATGCATTCCGGTCCCAGCTGAAGCTGTCCTTCCAGCAGCGCTTCTATTGCCCGCTTCTGCGAGGCAGTGACGGCGTCCTGAGGGACGATCTGTACCTCAGCCGCTTCCACGCCCTCAGCGGTCTGGCTCAGAATGATATTCAGCCTGAGCGAAACACCCGCCTCGCTGAGACAGCGTTCTTCGAGCGTACGGGAGAGTTCTTCTGCCGTCTGTGCCAGAACAGCATCCTCCAGACTGCCTACCGAGACCGCCGGCACCTGCGGCAGTTCCAATGCGGCAAACTGCGCCTTTGCGCCGGGCAGAGCATCCGCAAAGACTACTAGAATATATAGCCCTGCCACCGCTTTTATGCACTTCTGCCCCCAGCCCTGTCCGACAAAGCGGGAGAGCAGCTCGGCGCAGATACAGGCCGTACAGAAGACCGCCGCTGCCCGTTCCAGTGCCTGCATCATGAACCACCTCCTACGATGAACAGCAGTGTTACCCCTGCCGCCGCCAGCCCGAAGAAAAGCGCCACCACCGCTGCCATACAGCGCACCGCCTCGGCAAAACAGTCGAATAATGCGCGGCAGCGGGAGATGCCAGTGAGACTGCAGAGCAGACTGCATCCCATCAGAAGAGCCAGCTGTATCATCAGCCCCAGATAGAGCGGCACGAACTCCGCGCCCAGCACCGACAGAGCTGCCAGCCCCAGCCCGCTCTTGAGGAGCTGTATCCCTGCGAGGATGGATTCCGATGCACTGCTGAGAGTCTGCCCGATGATGGGAACGCTCCCTGCCAAAAGCTGGCCGGTACGGAGCGAAAAGCGGTCCAGCTGGAATGCTGCAGCCCTCTGCAGGCCCAGCAGAGCCACCAGAATTTTTCCGGCCCAGCCCAGCGCCTGACGGAGCGCACTGCCGACGCCCTTGCAGAAAACGCCGAGGGCTGGTTCAGAGCTGACGCAGCAGGCCATGCTGAGCATCAGATAGCAGTGGAGCAGCGGCTGAACGAAGGCCGCTGCCAGTTGAGCCAGAAAGCAGAGTGCCGTCAGCAGCGCTCCACTGGCCGCACTGCCTGCTGCTCCTTCCCCTCCCATCGTGAGGACACCGGCATAGACGGGAAGGAACCCCAACAGAAAGCTGCGCCAGCTCTCCACCTGTTCACAAAGCTTCTGGGCTTCTTCCAGCAGACTCCCCCAGAGCAGGACGCCGCAGCCGCCTGCCGCCACCAGATCCAGCAAGGCCCCATCGGTGCATTCCCCGGCAAGAAGCCCCAGCACCGCTGTCAGCGTCAGGAACAGGAGCACTGACGTATAGCGACTTGCCGTCTGGCGCACCAGTGCGCCGAAGGATCGGGGCAGAAAGCTTTTCAGTGTTTCCCATGGTGAGGATGCCGCCTTTTCGAGGTCGATGCGGCTCTGCTGCAAATAGGGCTCCCAGAGAGAACTGCCCGGCAGAGCTGTGCTCGAAGCGGCCATCGCCGCCGGGGCCGCGAGTGCAAAGCTCGTCCACAAGAACAGTATTGCCAGACTCAAACGGAAAAGCTTGTCTCTTTTCATCCTGCGATGCTCCCTATCTTCTGGCCGATCTCTTCCAGCAGGGGCCACGCTGCCGCAAGCACCAGCACCCGGCCGGCCAGTGCCGTACACCACGCCAGCGATTCAGCCCCCGCCTCCTCGCAGAGCGAGTGGGCGTAATCGGCCAGCAGGATGATGCCTGTACACCGCAGCAGACAGGAAAAGGCGTCGCCGCCTGCCCGCTGTTCCAGTTTTGTCAGCCCGGAAAGCACGGTCTGCGCCGCTGCGCTGATTTTCCACAGCACAAGGACAGCGGCTCCCATTGAGACAAACAGCCCGAAAGCCGGGGCGCTTTTCTGGAACAGGGTGTACAGCACAGCCCCCATCACCGCAAGTCCCAGCATCGTTAGGGCGCTCATAGCGCAAAGAGGGACTTGATGGTGACAAAAAGCACGCTGATCTGCTTGACCAGGATGGACAGCACTACCACCAACCCCGCCAGTGTGGTCATCATGGCCTGGTCTTCCCGGCCTGAGCGGATGAGCAGCTGGTTGAGCACCGCCACGATGATGCCGATGGCCGCGATCTTGAAAATCAGGTCGATGTCCATACACATTCCCCCTATCTTTCATCAGAGGCAGAGGATGGCCGCCGCCAGTCCGGCAGCAAATCCCAGCTTGTGACTCAATTCCAGCTGAGGGCGGGCGTGTTCCTGCGCCTGCTGCAAAAACAGCGTGAACCGCTCTTGATAAAATGCCAGCCGCTGACACTCCTGCTCTGCCTCCATCCGGCCAAGGCCCGAGAAGCACTCGATGAAACAGTCGCGTTCCAGGCGCGTCAGACCGGGCAGCGGACAAAGGCCCCGGAAGCTTTCGCCCGTGACAAGCCCCTCCTGTTTCAGTCTGCGGAAAAGCAAGGTGAGGTCCGTGTGACGATAGTTTATCTCCTGCCGGACGCGCTGCAAAAGCAAAAGCGTCTTTTCCAGCGCCGCCAGATGCCGCCGCGTATTCTGGCAGGCCGCATCCCCTGCGCACCAGCCGCAGCCCAGCCAGAACAGCGCACAGACGACTCGAAGCGTTTTCACGAAACACGCACCTCTTTCAGCTGCCCCGGCGCAGTGCGGCCTTTCAGAAGCACTGCCACATGGAGCGCACCGCACTTTTGCAGATACTGCACCTGCGGGCGGCGGGCAGCTTCTTCCCAGCTGGCAGCGTGAAGTGTGGCGATAAATTCCACCCCGCTGAAAAGTCCCTGCTCCAGCGCGTAAAGCTCGTCCATCCCGCCCAGCTCGTCCAATAAGATGACCTGCGGCGAGAGGGTGCGCAGAGCCATCTGCACCGCCTGTCCCTTGGGTATGCCGCTGAGGATGTCGAGCGGAAGCGCCGCGCTTTCCTCCGAGGGGAATATCTCTCTCCGCTCGTCGATGACGGCCACGGCCCTATTCTGTTTTGCAAGTTCCCGGGCGACACCTCGCAGAAGGGTCGTTTTGCCGCTGTCGGGTTCCCCCATCAGGAGCATCCCGATAAATCGCTGCTGTAGAATATCCCGGAGTTTCTGTGGCAGAGGAAATTCCCGGTTCCGGGCAACGCGGACATTCACCGAGCGCAGCTCCTGCAAGACGGCGCTCTGCCCCGGTGCGCAGTAAAACTGTCCGGCCAGCCCGGCGCGGCACCCACAGCTGAGCGTGACATAGCCCACCGCAATTTCTGTCTCGTGGCTGTGTACCGACCCGCCGCAGAGGGTGACGAATATCTCTTCCATCTGCAAGGGCGTCAGCCGGAGCTTCTGCAAAGCAGGCAGCTCCGCCGGGCAGCAGGGCTTTCCGCCGATGGTCAACTGTACTCCACAGCCGACCCGGAGGCGTATCTCATGTACCTGTTCTGCAATGCCCGGCGGCAGGGCGCTCAAAGGCCGTGCCAGCCATGCGGGCAAAGCCCGAACAGCGCGGTAATACTCGTCCATCTTGTTTCTCCTTCGGTCTCGTCATTTTGGCTTCTTGCTCCTACTGTATGCGGCGTCAGAGTTTTTAGAACGCAAAAAAGGCCCACACAGCGGGGACACCCACTGCATGAGCCTTTTGAGTCTATTCTATTTAAGCTTCCGGTTCATCCCGCAGCATGGCAAGGAATTCTTCCTCCGTCAGCACAGGTACGCCGAGGGCCTGTGCCTTGGTCAGTTTGGAGCCTGCTGCTGTGCCAGCCACAACGTAAGCCGTCTTTTTGGAGACTGAGCCGCTGGCTTTGCCGCCGTTTTTGACGATGAGAGCCTCTGCCTCATTGCGGGAGAGCGTCTCGAGGGTGCCGGTGACGACCAGCGTCATTCCCGCCAGCTTGTCGCCCTTCGGTTCGCCCTTCCAGGCCATGTTCACCCCGGCGTCAGCCAGACGATGGATAAGGTCTGTGGTGCCGTCCTTGGCGAAGAACTCTACCACGCTCTGGCCCATCACGCCTCCGAAACCGTCGATCTCGCTGATTTTTTCAATATCTGCCTCCCGGATGGCTTCCAGTGTGCCGAAGTGCTCAGCCAGCAATGCAGCGGCCTTGTCGCCGATGTTGCGGATGCCGAAGCCGAACAGCAGCTTGTCAAGATTGTTCTGCTTGGAATTTTCGATGGCGTGGAGAAGATTCGTTGCGCTCTTCTCCTTGAACTTTTCCAGTGTCAGCAGCTGCTCGAGCGTCAAATCATAAAGGTCTGCCGCCGAGTGAACGAGGTCCTTTTCCACCAGCTGTGTCGCTACGGCAGTTCCCAAGCCGTCGATGTCCATCGCATCGCGGGAAGCAAAATGGATGATGTTGCGCAGAGACTGGGCCGGACATTCCGGGTTGACACAGCGCAGGGCAGCTTCATCCTCGAGATGGACGACCGGTGCGCCGCAGGACGGGCAGGCTGTCGGCATCCGGTAAGGCTCCGCGTTCTCCGGGTGATGGACGACGCCGATGACCTCCGGGATGATGTCGCCGGCTTTCCGCACCTGAATGGTATCGCCGATGCAGAGGCCGAACTGGCGGATGAAATCCTCGTTGTGGAGGGTCGCGCGGGCCACCGTCGTACCGGCGAGGAAGACCGGGTCGAAGCAGGCGGTCGGGGTCAATACGCCTGTGCGGCCCACAGCGACCTCGATGCTGCGCAAGGTCGTCTCCTTGACTTCGGGCGGATACTTAAACGCGATGGCCCAGCGGGGGAACTTATTGGTAGAGCCCATCAGGTCGCGCTGGGCGAAGTTGTTGACCTTGATGACCGCACCATCCATGTCGAAATCGAGCTTTGAGCGGTTCTGTCCGATCTGCTCGATTTCCTTGATCGCGTCCTCAATGTCGTGGACGATGTGGTAGCGGGGAGAGACCGGCAGGCCGAGACTTTTGAGGTAATCGAGGCTTTCCGCGTGGGTAGTCAGCTCCTTGCCATGCACCTGCTGGACGTTGAAAACAAAAATCGAAAGGCCGCGGCTCCCGGTGATCTTGGCGTCCTTCTGGCGCAGCGAACCGGCGGCGGCGTTGCGGGGATTCTTGAAGGGTGCCGCGCCCTGCAATTCCTGCTCGGCGCAGAGGTGCTGGAACGCCTCATGGGGCATATAAACCTCGCCGCGCACCTCGAGAAACTCAGGGGCATTTTTCAGCTTTTTCGGTATCTTTTTGATAGCCCGGACATTGGCGGTGACGTCCTCGCCTACGACACCGTCGCCGCGGGTAGAAGCACGGACCAGTTCACCGTTCTCGTACTCAAGGCTGCAAGAAAGACCGTCGATCTTGATTTCAACGACATACTCCGGCTCGATACCCGCGTCACGCACTCTGCGGTCGAAATCACGCAGTTCATCGTAGGAAAATGCATCCAGCAAACTTTCCATCTTGACGGCATGTGTCACTTTTGCGAAGCGCCCACTGGGGGTGCCGCCGACATGCTGGGTGGGCGAAGCCGGAGTGACCAGCTCCGGGTACTGCGCTTCCAGCTCCTTCAATTCCCGCGTCAGGGCGTCGTATTCAAAGTCCTCGAGTTCGGGGGCGTCCTGGTCGTAATAAAGGCGGTTATTCTTCTCGATAACAGCGCGCAGTTCCTCTACGCGCTTCTTGGCTTGTTCCAGTTCCACAGTTCCACTCTCCTGCCTGACGCGGGACAGAGCGCCGCGTCTTGATTCTCTTGCGATAGTATACCACAAAACTTCGGGTTGCGTAAATATAAAAAGCGGAGCTGCACTTTCCGATGTCATGGAAAACACAGCTCCGTCGTATGTTCAAAAAATCAAATCGAAATCGTATTGCACACATCCACGAGGACCGGGTCGATGCTCTTGGTCATCTCGAGGGCCTCATCTACGGGGTAATCCACCAGCTCCTCACCCTTCATGCCGACGATGCGGTTATACTTGCCCTGCTCGAGCAGGCAGACAGCGTGATAACCCATAGCAGAAGCGTTCACACGGTCACGCAGCGTGGGAGAGCCGCCGCGCTGGACGTGGCCCAGAATGGTGGCACGGGTGTCGATGCCGGTGCGGGCCTGGATCTCGTTGGCGATCTCCTGAGAGTGGCCGATGCCCTCTGCGACGATGACGATGAAGTGACGCTTGCCGGTGCGCTGGGTCTCGACGATCTTATCGAGGATGTCGCGCTGCATATCGAACTCCTTCTCGGGCAGCAGCACGGCCATAGCGCCGGAGGCGATGGCGACGTTCAGGGCAATGTAACCAGCGTTGCGGCCCATGACCTCGACGACGCTGCAGCGGTCATGGCTCTGGGTGGTGTCGCGCAGCTTGTCGATCATCTCCAGAGCGGTGTTCATAGCGGTATCGTAACCGATGGTGTAGTCGGTGCAGGCAATATCGTTGTCGATGGTGCCGGGCAGGCCGATCATCGGGATGCCGCGGTGTGCCAGCTCACGGGCGCCGCGGTAAGAACCGTCGCCGCCAATGACCACCAGCGCGTCGATGCCCAGCTCACGGCACTTGGCTGCGCCTTTATCCTGGCCCTCTTTGGTCTTGAACTCAAGGCAGCGTGCGGTGTAAAGGATGGTGCCGCCGGCAGAGATGATGTTCGAGACACTGCGCAGGTTCATTTCGAAGCACTCACCGTTCAGCAGACCGTTATAGCCGCGCTGGATGCCGATCATGCGGAAGCCCTTGTGCAGGCCGGTACGGACCACGGCACGGACAGCTGCGTTCATGCCAGGGGCGTCGCCGCCGCTGGTGAGAACACCGATCGTCTTGATTTGCTTTTCCATAGAGAGATTCCCTCCAATTTGTTTCTTCACATACCACTCGGGGCGCGCGCATCCCCTTCTTCCACAGATGCG
The DNA here is from genome assembly GCF_040094125.1 of Faecalibacterium longum. Classification (NCBI taxonomy): domain Bacteria; kingdom Bacillati; phylum Bacillota; class Clostridia; order Eubacteriales; family Oscillospiraceae; genus Faecalibacterium; species Faecalibacterium longum. The sequence continues at coordinate 99,979 of NZ_JBBNIH010000138.1, read as the reverse complement.
GCCCGACTCGATGCAACATATTTGCTATGGCTTGCCTTAGACAAGTATATCACAAAGTTAATCATTTGAAAACAGCGCGGGCATAATGATTGATGCACAGAAATGTCATTTTGTTGCAACATTGCGTTCACCAAGCAGACGCTTCAGCTCCTGGAACAGTAGTGGATGGCCCGAAGCATAGAGTCTCCGGGGCGCGGCGAGCTTCTGCTTGACATCCTCGAGATAGAAAATGACGGGCATATCGCCGTCGAATATCTCAAGGAGATTGATGACCTTTGCATACTCGGGGCAGCTGCGGGACGGCAGGCGGACATAGAGCCGCTGGGCGGCATCCCGCATGAGGTTGGGGCGGTTGGCCTGCGGGCGTTTGGGGTCATAGCCCTCGATGGGCGAGATGTTCTCAGCCATCAGCTTGGAAGGCTCATCTTCACGCACGGAGAGGCGTCCCTCGATGACCACGACGGCATTCTCCTTGAGCGCATCGCGGAAAGTATCCAGTACCCGTGGGAAGACGATGACCTCCATCGTACCGGTCAGGTCCTCCACGCTGGTGAAGGCCATCATCGTGTTGGATTTGGTGGTCATCATCCGGTTTTTGACGATGGTACACACGATACGGACATGATTGCCGTCCAGCTTGTGAGCGTCCTCGCCGGTGAGCTCCTTGATGCTGTTGGACGCAAAGCGTGCCGACTGTTCCCGATAGGCGTCCAGCGGGTGGCCGGACAGATAGAGGCCGCTGACCTCTTTCTCCTGCTGGAGCAGTTCGGTGTGGCTGTACTCCGGGAAGGGCTTTATCTCGTAGCTGTCGGTGTCAGCAGTCTGAGATTCTCCGCTCATCACCGAGAACAGGTCCAGCTGTCCCTCAAGATTGCGGCGGGAGTCGCTCTCCACGCTCTTGATGATGCCGTCTACGGCTTCCACAAGGCTGTGGCGGTTGACGCCCATACTGTCGAAGGCACCCGCCTTGATAAGACATTCCACAGCCCGGCGGTTCAGCTCAGTGCCGTGCATCCGCTTACAGAAATCATAGAGGCTCGAATAAGGCTTCTCTTTTCTCTCTTCCACGACTCGCTCGATGAGGTTGCGGCCCACATTCTTGACCGCATTCAGGCCGAAACGAATCTTGCCGTTGTCCGCCGTGAAGCCGCCGTTCGAGATATTGACGTCCGGCGGAAGCACCTTGATGCCCAGGCGGGCGCATTCGCCCGAATACTCGATGACTTTGTCGGTATTGTCAAGCACACTGGTGAGCAATGCGGCCATAAACTCGCTGGGGTAATGACACTTGAGATAAGCCGTCTGGAATGCGACGTAAGCGTAGCAGGCCGCATGGCTTTTATTGAAGGCGTAGGACGCAAAACTTGACATTTCATCGTAAATTTCGTTGGCAACTTTCTCGGAGATGCCATTGGCGACACAGCCCGGGCATTCGTGACCCGGCTCGGTGCAGCCGTGGACAAAATGCTCGCGTTCTGCCTCCATCACCGCGTGCTTCTTTTTACTCATGGCACGGCGGACGTTATCTGCCTGTCCGAACGAGAAACCGGCCAGCTCACGGAATATCTGCATGACCTGTTCCTGGTAGACGATGCAGCCGTTGGTGACGTCAAGGATGTGGGCCAGCTGAGGGGTCTTATAGCTGATTTTATCCGGCTCGTGGCGGTTGCGCAGGTAGGTCGGGATGGAGTCCATCGGGCCGGGGCGGTAAAGACTGATAAGAGCGATGACATCTTCAAGGTTCTGCGGCTGCAGACCCACGAGAACCTGTTTCATACCCGAGGATTCGAGCTGGAACACGCCCTCCGTTTCACCCTGACCCAGCATCTTATAAGTCGCTGCATCGTCATAATCCAGCTTTCGGATGGAGAAGGACGGGTCTTTTTTCTGGATGGCCGCCTCCGCGTCCCGGATGACCGTCAGGGTACGCAGGCCGAGGAAGTCCATTTTCAGCAGGCCCAGCTCTTCGATCTCGGTCATATTGAACTGGGTGACAGGCAGGCCGTCGTTGGTGGCCAGGGGCAAATAATAGTCTGTCGGTTCCGGGGTAATGACGACGCCGGCCGCATGGGTGGAGGCGTGGCGGGGCATACCTTCAACTTTCAGCGCAGTGTCGATAAGTTCTGTGACCTGCGGGTCGCTGTCGTACATCCGCTTGAGCTCCGGTGAGACCTCCAAGGCGCGTTTCAGCGTCATTTTCAGCTCCATCGGCACCTGCTTTGCCACCACATCCACGCTCTGGTAGGGCATACCCATCACACGGCCCACATCGCGGATGGCGTTGCGGGCGGCCATGGTGCCAAAAGTGACGATCTGGGCCACATGGTCTGCGCCGTACTTCCGGTTGACGTAGTCGATGACCTCCTGACGGCGCTCATAGCAGAAATCGACGTCAAAATCGGGCATACTGACGCGCTCGGGGTTCAGGAATCGCTCGAAGATGAGGTTGTAGCGGATGGGGTCGATGTCGGTGATACCTACACAGTAAGCCGCGATGCTGCCCGCGCCCGAGCCACGGCCCGGGCCTACCGGAATGCCCTGACTCTTGGCGTAGTTGATATAATCCCAGACAATGAGGTAGTAGTTGGTATAGCCCATCGACTTGACCACGCCGATCTCATAGGTCAGGCGGTCCTTATTGGACTGTGGGACGTCCGAGCCGTAGCGGCGCTCGAGGCCGTCCCAGCAGAGTTTCTCGAAAAACTCCTGATTGTCCATCCCGTTCGGGGCTTTGTAATATGGAATTTTGGTGTGTCCAAAGTCGAAGTCAAAATTGCACTGGTCCGCAATTTTCTGGGTGTTGGCACAGGCTTCCGGCACCATTGCGAACAAATCATACATTTCATCCGTCGTTTTAACGTAAAATTCGTCGGTCTGGAACTCCATCCGGTCGGCATCCTGAATGGTCTTGCCTGTCTGGATGCAGAGCAGGATGCTCTGCATCTTGGCGTCATCCTTCCGCAGATAGTGGGAGTCGTTGGTGGCTGCCATCGGGATGCCGGTCTCCCGCGCCAGTTTGATGAGCTGGGGCAGGACGATAGTATCCTCTTCGAGGCCGTGGTCCTGCAGTTCGATGTAGTAATTGCCCTTGCCGAACAGCTCCTGATACCACAGGGCCGTGGACTTTGCCCTCTCGTAGTCTCCCGCCAGAATGGCTTGCGGGATCTCGCCTGCGAGGCAGGCAGACAGGCAGATAAGCCCCTCATGATACTGCTCAAGAAGCTGCTTATCTACACGAGGCTTGGAATAAAAGCCCTCCACGAAGGCAGCGGACACCATCTTGATGAGGTTCTTATAGCCTGTCTCATTCTTGCAGAGCAGGATAAGATGGTTGTTGCCGTCGATTTTGTTGACTTTATCGAAGCGGGTGCGGGTGGCCACATAGACCTCACAGCCGATGATAGGCTTGATGCCTGCCTTTTTTGCGGCCTTATAGAACTGGACACAGCCGTACATGACGCCGTGGTCTGTGATGGCGATGGCGCTCTGACCACACTCCTTGACGCGGTCCATAAGCTGGTCGATACGGCAGGCACCGTCCAGCAGGCTGTATTCGGTATGGATGTGGAGATGAACGAAGTCTCTCCCCTGACGGTTACCTTCGGTCACATCGCTCATGCTCCTTCCTCCTCTGTTTCAGTGTGTTCTTCGAGCCGCTGACGCAGGGCGTCGGCCAGCGCTTCCAGCTTTTTCATCCGGTGAGAAAGGCCCGATTTGCTCATGGGCGGGTCAAAGCTTCCGCAGAGCGCCGTCAGCGATAAATCAGGATATTCCAGCCGCCGGGCTGCTGCCTGCTGCAGCGCCTCGGGCAGCGTTTTCAGCGCCCCCTGCTCTTCCAGAAAGCGGATGGCTTTGAGTGTCTGGGCGTTGGCACGGGCCGTCTTGCCCAGGTTTGCGGTATCGCAGTTTGTGTGGCGGTTGATTTGGTTGCGCATCTGCTTGACAGCCTTCTGAGCGCTGAGCTGGGCCGATGCCTCCGCTGCTCCCATAAAGGAAAGGATGCGCTCCACGTTGTCGCAGCTCTTGACGTAAACAAGGTTCACGCCGTTGCGGCGGGTGCGGTGGGGTGCAAACTCGTGCTCCGCCAGCAGGGCTTCGAAGTCGCGCGCAAGGTTCGTGCGGCTGGTGAGAAACTCGATGTTATATTCCTTTTGCGGGTCAGTGACCGTGCCGCTGCACAAAAAAGCTGCCCCGATGTACGCGCTGACGCACGTCTGGCAGCGAATCAGTCTGGGGTCTATCTGCAGGCTCGTCTCGGTGCCGGTGGTGCCGAAAAGCTCGTGCATCCGCGCCACCTGCTCCGGTGCGCGGATGCTGAACTCATAGACCACCCCGCTGGGACGTTGCTTCTCGATGATGTCGCCCTGTACGCCGCAGCGCGCAAACAGCTGGGAAGCCACCTGCGTCGTCAGCTCCTGTTCCGTCTGCAGCACCAGCCCGCTGGCGTCGAAGTACTTGGCGAAGCAGGCAATTCCATAGGCAGCAGCGCGGACGCAGCAGTCCTTCTGCAGACTGCGCCGGGCGATCTCCTCCCTTGCCTGGGATGCAAAACTCATGATATGTTTATCCTTTCAACGGACAGAATCGCGGTGCTGGATGCCGGGCTTGTAGCCAAGCTTTTCGCAGTATTCCGCGATTTTCCGCGCAAATGTGATGGAGCGATGCTTGCCGCCGGTGCAGCCCACTGCGATGGTGAGCTGGCTTTTGCCTTCCTTGACGTAGAGCGGAAGAGCATATTCCAGAAACGATTCATAGCGCTTCAAAAGCTCCTGCGCCTCCGGGTGGCTCATGACAAAATCGACGACCTCTTCATCAAGACCTGTTTTATGCTTCAGTTCCGGGACATAAAAAGGGTTGGGCAGACAGCGGACATCCAAAACAAGATCCGCCTCCGGTGGGATGCCGAACTTGAAGCCGAAGGACATGACTGTCAGACGCATGGCGCTCTTCGCGCCGCCGTTCTGGTTGAACAGGTCGCAGATGCGCTCTTTGTTCTGCGAGGTGGAGAGCAGGCCGGTATTGATGGTATAATCTGCCCGGTCTTTGAGGGGCTGCAAGATCTCGCGCTCCCTGCGGAAGGCTTCCCGGGTGGAAAGACCGTCGGAAATGCTCATCGGATGGCGGCGGCGCGTCTCACTGTAGCGGCGCATCAGCACATCGTCCGGGGCATCAAGGAACAAGATCTCATATTCTATTCTCTGCGCGTCCAACTGAGAAAGAGCTTCTTCGATTTCTTCCGGCGTGCGGCAGCCGCGGATGTCCATACAGAGAGCCACCCGCTTGAGCTGGTTGTCACCCGCTTTCGAAAACGCCGTGATGCTGGGCAGCAGTGCCGCCGGGATGTTATCAATGCAGAAAAAGCCGATGTCTTCCAGTGCATTCATGGCGACAGATTTGCCTGCACCGGAAAGGCCGCTGACAATGAGAAGATTCATTTTGCACGCCTCTTTCTTTTATGCTTCCACCACACGAATTTCTTTTTCGAGGTCGTAGCCGGTCTTTTCTTTCACGATGGCACGCACCTCATCGCACAGAGCCAGCACATCTGCACAGGTCGCTCCACCCAGATTGACCACAAAGCCGCAGTGCTTGTCACTGACGGCTGCGCCGCCATGGCGGTAGCCCCGCAGACCGCACTGGTCGATGAGGGCTGCCGCAAATGCGCCCACCGGCCGCTTGAAGGTGCTGCCTGCGCTGGGCTTGTCGAGAGGCTGTTTGTCTTTGCGACGGGCCATCAGGTCGTCCATCCTGGCGCGGATGTCGGCGGCATTGCCTCTTGCAAGGTGGAACTTTGCCGAAAGGATGCAGCCGCCGTTTTCTTCGAAAATGCTGTGGCGGTATCTGAGGTCGAGCTGTTCTGCCGGTATCTCAACGGTCTCCCCTTCTTCGGTCAGATACCGCACGGAGACCAGCACGTCCTTCATCTCGCCGCCGTAAGCTCCGGCGTTCATGTAGACCGCCCCGCCCACCGTACCCGGGATGCCGTAGGCAAACTCAAGACCGGTGAGGCTGTTTTCCAGCGCCGTCATGCAGAGCGACGAGAGCATCTTGTCCGCACCGACAACGACAGCATCGTAAGTCAGGGCCGGATCTTTGCCCGGGAAACAGATGTTTTCAAGAATGCCGATCGCGCTCTTCATGGCCGATACATTGATGACAGCTCCCCGGTAGCCTGCATCCTCAAACAGGATGTTGCTACCGTTGCCCAGTAGATAATATTTGATATTCGCTTCCTTCGCCAGCTTGATGGCGGCGCAGAGCTGCGCCTCATTTTCCGGCAGGATAAAGACATCTGCCGGGCCGCCGATACGGAAAGTGCAGTGTGCGCTGAGCGGCTCATTTTCTTTGTATGCAATGCCCGCAGCGGACAAAGCCTGTTTCAATCGTTCCATTCGTTCTTCCTCTATCGGTAGAAAATCAGTCCATCGTGTCGTTCAGGCCCAGACGGATGAGCAGCTCCTTGGCGGCGTTATAACCCATCTTCTTCTGGCGGTTATTGATAGCCGCCGTTTCCAGCACGACTGCGAGGTTGCGTCCGGGCGAAACGGGGATGATGGTGCTGGGAATGTTGACGCCCAGAATGTCATAATACTCGCTTTCCAAGCCGGTGCGCTGATAGTTTTTGGTGGGGTCCCATGCTTCCAGTTGGACGACGAGGTCGAGGCTTTCACTCACCTTGACCGCGCCCACACCGAACACGCGGGCCACGTTGACGATGCCGATGCCGCGCAGCTCAATGAAGTGGCGGATGTTTTCCGGCGCAGTACCCATGATCTGACGGTTGGAGACCTTGCGCAGCTCCACGGCATCGTCGGCGACGAGGCGGTGACCGCGCTTGACCAGCTCGATGGCCAGCTCGCTCTTGCCGATGCCGCTGTCGCCGAGAATGAGGATGCCTTCACCGTAAACTTCCACCAGCACGCCGTGGCGGGTGATGCGGGGAGCCAGTTCAAGGTTCAGCATGCTGATGAGGCTGCCCATCATGGTGCAGGTCGTCTCGTTGGAGCGCAGCAGAGCTACCCCGTGCTGCTTTGCAAGCTCCTGCATCTCCGGGAAGGGTTCCAATTCCTCGCTGCGGCAGAGGATGACGGCCGGAGGCTGCTGGCGGAACAGCTGGTCAAGGCGCTCACGGCGCTTTTCCGCCGTAAGACCGGCCAGAAAGTTCATCTCCGCAAGGCCCATGATCTGTAAGCGCAGCTTATCGAAATAATCGTAGTAACCGGCCAGAAACAGACCGGGACGGTTGACCTCTGCGATCTCGACGCTGATCTTATCCAAATCGCAGGGCGTGTAGATAACCTCGAGGCTGACCTTCTCGACCAGCCGCTTGAGCGAAACGGCGAAATTCCCCATTCGTTTTTCCTCCTGCATCCTCTGTGCTCTGCCATACCAAAAGGCAGCACAGTTTATCCTTCCCTATATTATAATCGAGACGGACAGCAAAAACAACAATTCTTTCAGGAATCTTTTCTGGTTTTACGCCAGCGCTTGCATCCGGGGGCCAAAACCATATAATAGGAGGCAGGGATAGAGTTTACTTTACATGAGTTTTACATTTCGCCGGTTTCCGATTTTACATTCCGCTCGTATACTCATAATCAGGGATAGGACCGGTGAAATCCGGTGCAGGTCGTGTAAAAAATTAAGACATGATCCTGCACGGGTCCTCTACGGCCGCTGTCGATGTATAAACGCAAGCTTCAACAAGTGAGGAGTAAAACATGACTCTATTCAATGTCTTTTCTCTGCTGGGCGGTCTGGCTCTGTTCCTGTTCGGCATGGACATCATGGGCAAAGCCCTTGAGAAACAGGCCGGCGGCCATCTGCAGAAGATCCTGAGCAAACTGACGGATAACCCCTTCAAGGGCTTCTTCCTCGGTCTGTGCGTGACCGCTATCATCCAGAGTTCCAGTGCTACCACCGTCATGGTGGTCGGCTTCGTCAACAGCGGCATCATGGAGCTGCATCAGGCCATCGGCATCATTATGGGCAGCAACGTGGGTACCACTGTCACCAGCTGGCTGCTGAGCCTTTCCGGCCTGCAGGGCGACAGCATCTGGATCCAGATACTCAAGCCCACCTCTTTCAGCCCCATACTCGCCTTCATCGGCATCCTGCTCTATATGGGCAAGAATGAGAAGAAAAAGGGCATCGGCACTATCCTCATCGGCTTTGCCATCCTGATGACCGGCATGACTACCATGTCCAATGCCGTCGAGCCCCTGCAGGGTGAGGCATGGTTCACCAACCTCTTCGTCCGCTTCTCCAATCCCATCCTCGGCGTTCTGGTGGGCGCACTGGTCACCGGCGTCATCCAAAGTTCCAGCGCCAGCGTTGGCATCCTGCAGGCGCTGAGCGCTACCGGCGTCATCACTTACGGCAGCGCTATCCCCATCATCATGGGTCAGAATATCGGCACCTGTGTCACCGCGCTGATTTCTTCTGTGGGCGCAAATAAGAATGCCCGCCGTGCCGCCATGGTCCACCTCTACTTCAACATCATCGGTGTCACGGTCTTTCTGGCCGGTTTCTACGGTCTGAACGCCGTGGTCCACTTTGATTTTGTGAACGAGACCATCGCCGCCTGGGGCATTGCTGTGGTCCACTCCGCCTTCAACATCGCGGCCACCCTCATCCTTCTCCCCTTCGCAAATGGTCTGGAAAAGCTGGCCATCCTCACCATCCCTGACGACGCCGAAAAAGAGAGCTTTGCTCTGCTGGATGAGCGTCTACTGAACACCCCGGCTGTGGCCGTGGCCCGCGCCCACTCTGCTACTGCTGACATGGCCGAGCTGGCCCGTGTGGGCGTCATGCAGGCCATGAGCCTGACCCACACCTGGGATGATACGCTGGCCCAGAAAGTCCGGGATGAGGAGAGCAAAGTTGACCAGTACGAAGATGCTCTCGGCACCTATCTGGTCAAGCTGTCCAGCCGTGAGCTGAACCATGCGGACAGCCAGAGCGTGAATACTCTGCTCCACACCATCAGCGATTTCGAGCGCATCAGCGACCATTCCGTGAACCTTCTGGAATCCGCACAGGAGATGCACACCAAGGAGATCAACTTCTCCACCGACGCCCGCGAAGAACTGCAGGTGCTTGAGGACGCCGTGCAGGACGTGCTGAACCGCACCACTGACGCCTTCCGCAAGGATGACCTGCATCTGGCAAGCAAGATCGAACCTCTGGAGACCGTCGTGGACGAGCTGGTGCGTGCCATCAAGGCACGGCACGTCGCCCGCCTGCAGGCCGGCAGCTGTTCCATCGAGTATGGCTTCGTGCTGGAAGACCTGCTGACCAACTACGAGCGCGTCTGCGACCACTGCAGCAACGTGGCAGTTGCCCAGATCGAGGTGGCACAGGACAGCTTCGACACCCACGCCTACCTCAACGATCTGCGCAGCGGCCATGCCTCCACCAAGGAGAGCGAGCAGTTCCAGCGCCGTCTGAACCGCTACCGTGAGCGCTATCTCTTCCCCGACGAAAACGTCACCGAAACGGAGGACAAACAGGCATGATCTATATCGTAGAAGACGATTCAGCCATCCGTGAATTAGAACAGTATGCATTGCAGTCCAACGGCTACGAGGCCGTGGGCTTCGAGTCCTCAGAACCCTTCTGGCAGGCCGTCCACACTACGCCGCCGGAACTGGTCATCCTGGACGTGATGCTCCCCGGTGAGGACGGCTTCTCCATCCTGAAAAAGCTCCGCGCCGCCCCTTCCCTGCGGCGTCTGCCCATCATCATGATAACAGCCAAGTCCAGCGAGCTGGACACCGTGCGCGGCCTCGACTGCGGCGCAGACGACTACATCACCAAACCTTTCGGCATCATGGAGTTCCTGAGCCGGGTGCGGGCAGCTCTCCGCCGGGCAGAGCCCGAGGCTCGGCCCAATGTCTACAGCTTCCGGGAGATCCTGCTGGACAATGCCCGCCACAGCGTCACCGTCAGCGGCGCACCGGTGGAGCTGACCTACAAAGAATACAGCCTGCTCCGCCTGCTGCTGGAAAACACCAACCTTGTCGTCACCCGCGAGACTATTTTGCAGGTGGTGTGGGGTACTGACATCTCGGTGGAGAGCCGGACCGTGGATATGCACATCCGCACCCTGCGCAAAAAGCTGGGCGACGCCGGAAAGTACATCTGCACAGTACGGAAAGTGGGCTACAAGCTGACGGACAGCGAGGAGGAGCTCGAGCAATGAAACCACGCAGCATGGAAGAAAAAATAAGTTATCTGCTGTTTCTGATGGGATTTGCAGGGCTGGTGTGTACCGCTGCACTCTGCATCTTTGTGTTCCACAAGGCGTTCCGGGAGCAGGCCTGGACAGCCCTTGAGCGGGAAGCCGACCTTGTGGCTGCCGGCTGTGCGCAGGTGGACGCCCCCAGCCAGCTGGAAACTTATGTGGACGGCTCGCTGCGCATCACTCTCATCGCCTCGGACGGCAGTGTGCTTTTTGAGTCGGCCACCAACCAGCCGATGGAGAACCATCTGAGCCGCCCCGAGATACAGCAGGCCATGAAGAGCGGTGTGGGCCGCGACTGCCGCGACTCCCAGACGCTGGGCTATGAGACTTATTATTACGCCATGCTGCTGACGAACGGAGACATCCTCCGGGTGGCGCAGGACTCTGAGACTATCTGGTCGATTTATGACGCCGCTCTGCCTGCCATCGTGCTGAGCTGTTTCCTGATGATGGGCGCAGCCGCTGTCATTGCCGGACTGCTGACCAAGAGCCTTGTCCAGCCTGTGCTCAAGATGACCGATGACCTCGACCACATCCAGGAGAATGTCCCCTACAAGGAGCTTATCCCCTTTGCTGAGAACATCCACTCCGACCGGATGCTGCGGGAAAATAACGAGAAAATGCGGCAGGAGTTCACGGCCAATGTCAGTCACGAGCTAAAAACGCCTCTGACCAGCATCTCCGGTTATGCAGAGCTCATCGAGACCGGCATTGCAAAACCCGAGGATACGCCGGGTTTTGCCCGCAAGATCCATGTAGAGGCCAGCCGGATGATCCAGCTGGTCAACGATATTCTGCAGCTCTCCCACCTCGACAATGTGAGCGAGACGGGTGCTGCGCCTGCAATGGAAACGGTCGATCTGTTGGATGTGGCCCGCGAGTGCGTGGAGCGCCAGAAGGTCAACGCCCGGCACTCCTATATCTCCCTGACCTACCTCGGCGAAAGCGCCCCTGTGACAGGCAGCCGCGTCCTGCTGGATGAGCTGTGCCAGAACCTCTGCGACAACGCCATCCGCTACAACCGTCCCGGTGGAAAAGTCCAGATCATCACGGCCTGCACCCGGGACGGTCATTGCACCCTGACCGTGAAGGACAACGGCATCGGTATCCCGAAAGAGGCGCAGACCAGCGTGTTCGAGCGCTTCTACCGGGTGGACAAGAGCCGCAGCAAAGCCACTGGCGGCACCGGTCTGGGTCTGGCCATCGTCAAACACATCGCCCGCATCCACAACGCCCGCATCAAGCTGGACAGCGTTGTGGACGAGGGTACCACCATCACCGTGATCTTCGAAACGGCTTCTTAAAATTTCATGAGCTTCACGTCTGCCCGAATTTCAGGGCAGACGTTTTTTGTTGTAAGCGCAAAATGACCGTCACACAGCGCCTGATGCGCACCGAATCCGGAGATGTCCAGTCCCAGCGTCCAGCAGCGGCGGACGGTGTCCACACAGAGAGCTTCCAGTTCTGCTTCGGCGTCTGCGGGCAGGGCATTATTGCGTGAGAGCGCGTTCACCCGGAGAAGGAAGCGCTCCCCTTCCCGCTCCACGCCGCAGAAAGTCCGGCGCAGGCGAAGCGGCCCGGCTTCCAGCGCAAAGCGATGCTCCCCTGTATCCGTCCAGCTTTTGCCCTGCAATAAGAGCGCCATTTCCGTCTGGGACTCGGTCAGCTGGCCGGTCTGTTCAGGGGTAACAACGAGGGCTTCGAGCCTGCAATGTGTATCCTCGTCTTCCAGCTCCACGACAGGCAGGATGAAGCCGCTGCTCTGCTGATAGAGCCGGGGCGCGGCTTGGGCAGCGTTTTTGATGCATTGCAGGAGATTTTCAGGCAGGACTTCTGATCCATCGGCCCGCTCTTTCAGTGTCTCTACCGAAAAACTTCTCCCAAACACGCGGGACGCCAGCCGCCCGTAGGGTCGATGGAGAAACAGTTCTTCACAGGCGGCCAGCGTTCGCCGTACCGAATCCTGCCCGGCCAGAAGATACTCACAGAGCCGCCAGTCCGCCCGCTGGGGCAGGGCTTCCTCAGCGGCAGAAATGGCAGAAGGAAGCTCGGGGCCTCGGCCAATACAGAGACGGATAGCGGCTTTGGCCTCGGAGGAATCGGCGGAAGCTTCCGGGAACTGGTACAGCAGACCCACTGTCCAGCTGTCGCCGTTCGTCTCGACGAGAAGGGCGCGTATCATGCTTTTTTCGGTGTTATCCCAATGCAAAAAGAGGCAGAGCCAGACGACGAGGACGCCTGCGGCCATCAGCCGAAGCCAGCTCCGGCGGGTCATCGTGCAGCCTCCGCATTTACAGGCCCTTCGGCAAGGCGCTCACAGAGCAGCCGGACGGCACGGACGATAAAGCCGAAGCGGAAAATCGCCGCCGCCAGCCAGAGGAGCAGGAACGCGGCATCAAAGCGGGAGATGCCGCCGAAGCTCCACGCCCGCAGCAGCTCATAGCCCGGGTAAGCCTGCGGTGCGCCGAAAAGAAGGGCCAGCCCCAGCGCATAACCTGAGGAAATGACGGCAGCGATGATTGGAAGCCATACGATAGGCTTTTTACTGATTTTCGCATTATTTTTACTCATACAGAGAAGCGGAAAGGAGAAATATTCCGGGTAAAAAGTGGCATCCGGAAGAACAAACGAATGTGCCGTCTCACCTGTCACGAGCACCTGCCATTGCAGCTGTCCGGCCAGCCCCAGCACACAGAATACGATGCCCAGCACTACGAGCCACCCGAGGACGGAAGCCATCCGGTCGTACAGCTCACAGCCGAGGCTCCACCCTGCCCAGAGAAAGAACGGCAGCAGACCGATGAAGGCCATAGACGCAAACTGTTCCCAGCAGGCTTGTTGGAGCATTGCAGCCGTCCGGACAAGCTCGAAGAGATACCAGAGCAGAAAGACGGCACAGATGCACTTTCCTGCAAAGCCCGGGCGGTTCAGACGGGAGGCGTTGACCGAGGCAAGCGCTGCAAGGAGCACGAAGGCCGCTGCCGCCAGCACATTGCTCAGCAGGACGGCACGGACGGAGCCGGTCTGCCCTGCCCCGAAGATGGCGCGGCCCAGCTCTGCCGCCGCGACGCTGAGTGTCAGCGTCTGGGCCGAGAATGTCTGTTTTTGCTGCATTCAGGAACCCCTCCTTTGCCAGATGGTGAATGGGCGGCGGGACAGCGTTCGATAGTTGCGGCGGACGACGCCGTCACCCGAAAAGACTGCGCCCGAAAGATAGGGCACCCCCATCGCGGAGATGGACGTCAGTGCGGCCAACACGCCCAAAGCCGCACACACCAGTCCTACCGGACCGGCCAGACCGGCGGCCAGCGTAACGCCCAATCGCAGCAATGTGGCCGGTTCGTACAGCGAGGGCGTCACAAAGACCGAGATGGCCGTGATGCTGGCTACGAGGATGACCGGCGTGCTCAGCAGTCCGGCCCCGATGGCGGCGTCACCGATGATGAGCGCTGCCACAAGGCTCACCGAGTGGCCCAGCGTCTGGGGCATCCGAAGCCCGGCCTCCCGGATGATCTCCAACAAGATGATGACCAGCAGCATCTCGGCAAAGAGCGGCAGAGGCGTCGCCTTTTCTGCCGCCGCGATTTTGAATAATAACTGCGGTGGGATGAGCTCGGGCAGATAGACCGCCAGACAGACAAAAACTCCCGGCAGGAAGATGCTGAGATAAAATGAGCCATATTTCAGGACACGCAGGAACGACGAAAAAACTGCCGTGGTGGCGTAGTCGTCGAGGCAGTCGAAGTTCTCGCAGAAAAGGGACGGCAGCACCAGCGCCGAGGGGCTGCCGTTGACAAGGATGATGATTTTCCCCTCACAGAGCTTTGCGGCGGCGGAAGGCGGGCGCTCGGTATAGCTCACCGGGGCGAACAGCCGCCACCTGGCCGGGAAAAGCCACGGTACAAAGTAGCTGGAATCCAGCAGAACCTCCGGCTTTGCCTCCTGGAGCGTCCGGCGCACCCGCGCCACCGCCGTCTTGCTGGCCTTGTCTTTGCAGTAGCAGATGGCATATTCGGTCTTCATGGCACAGTCGGCCTGTGCGGTCTCCATTACAAGGGTGTCGGTACGGATGAGGCGGCGCAGTAAACTCAGGTTGACCCGCAGCAGGTCGGCAAAGCCCTCCCGGGAACCACGAAGGTTTCCTTCCCCGGAGGGCTCTTCCACCGAGCGCGATTTCAGCCCCTGAACCGAGAAGACAAGCCCCTTTTTGCACCCGTCCAGCAGAAGCACGGCCATTCCGGCGGTCATGCGGCGGATGAGGTCGTCCATGTCCTTGACCGGGCCGTCCTCGGCGGGCAGACCGGAATGGTTCATCAGCAAATCATACACCTGCGTGCCGGTGTGAGGCATCCGCTCCGGCTCGAGGCTGGGCGTATGCCGGGTAGCGGCGTCCAGTAAAAGCGACCAGAGTGACTCGAGGCTGGCCATATTGTCGAAAAGGACGATGGCCCCCGGGCAGTGATAAAGCTCAATGCGCTTGGCATAAAAATCCGCCGAAGCGCCAAACCTAGCGTTGAGCGCCGCCAGATTTTCTTCCAGCGACGAGGAAAGCTGCAGCATACGGTATCCCCCTTTGCCTGCCAGTATTCCCTCGCCGGCGGCGCTTATTCAACCCACAAGGAGGGCCTTCTCGTGAAGCTTCTGATTTTCCGTACTCTGCTCATCTATCTCTGCGTTCTGTTCGCCATGCGGCTGATGGGCAAGCGTCAGCTGGGCGAACTGCAGCCCGAAGAGCTGGTATCTACTATCCTCATCTCAAATCTGGCGTCCATCTCCATCGAGTCGGAAGAAGTGCCGGTGACGGTCAGCCTCATTCCCCTCTTCCTCATCGCGGCTTTGGAGCTGCTGGGGTCGGCGCTGAGCTTCCGCAGCCAGAAATTTTTCAACCTGATGTCGGGCCGCCCCAAGACGGTCATCTTAGACGGACAAATCGACCAGAACGCTCTGCGCACTCTCCGGCTGACGACTGCTGATTTGATGGAAGCGCTGCGTGGCAAAAATATCTTCGATCCCCGGGACGTCTCCTACGCTGTAGTGGAGACGAATGGCAGTCTTTCGGCGGCACTGCGCCCCGAAAAAGAGACCGCTACCCTCGCCGACTTACAGCTGAAAGTGGAGCACAGCCATGCGACCATCCCTTTCGTGCTGGACGGACAGGTGCTCGAGGAAAATCTGCACTGGTGCGGCAAAGACCAGGACTGGCTCGAGCGGACAGCGCAGGCCAATACCCTGCTGCCGGAGGAAATTCTGCTTTTAGTGGGCAACGAGACGGAAGACTATTTTCTGCTGAAAAAAGAGAGCCGCCGCAAGGGCAGCTCCCGGTGAGAGGTGTAGGATGAAGCGAATTTATGCGTGTCTGTGCATCGTGGCAGTGCTGCTGGGGGTGGCCTTTTACAGCAGTTGGCGGGTGCAGAAGTTTGCAGAGGATATTTCGGACGACATCGACGACGCCATGGAGGCTATCCGGGACGAGGACCTTCCTTCCGCGCGGCAGGCACTGGCCGAGGGCGCTGAACTCTGCGACAAAATGCGGGAAGGGATGAATCACCTGCTCCGCACACAGGACTTCACGGAACTGGAAGCCGCCCTTCGCGCCGCGGACGGACATCTCGAACTGAGCGCCCCCGAGGAAGCATTTGGTGAACTGCGCCGGGCGCAGGTTCAGGTGGAGACGCTGGAATGGCTGTCGCGGAGGCTTGTATAATTAAATCGTTCAGACGTAGTTATATTTCGTGTAATCCATATTATTCGAAATATAGTCATTCTGCTCTAGTCCAAAATCAGTCTTATAAGAAGGATTTCATTTATAGTTATTTCGCGTTTTTTGCTTTGTCACCGATATTTTATAGTGTAATAATTTTGTTTTGTTCAAATTCGCATCGGTGGTTCCAGGCTATATGATTTTTTATATAGTGCGAAATCATGCCCCCTCGTTTGCCTTCTGCCACGATAAAAAGCACATGCCCCCAAGCTGGCAAAGGACCACCCACAACAGTTGTTTCGCGCTGTTCGGCCATGCCACATCGATGAAGCCCGCCAGGCATGAGGGCACAAAAAATCACCCCATCCCCTGCCCTGCGGCAGAGAATGGGGTGCTCGTGCTTTTTACACTTTATTTCTTACGGTCGCCCATCAGCTTTTTCAGCTCATTGAAGAAGCTTTCGACGTCCGCAAACTGCTGATAGACCGAGGCAAAGCGGACATAGGCCACCTCGTCGATTTTCTTCAGTTCCTGCATGGTCAGCTCACCGATGCGCACACTCGTCACCTCGCGGTCATAGGTGCTCATTAGGGTCTGCTCGATGCTGCTGACGGCGCGTTCCAGAGACTCGTAGCTCACCGGACGCTTGGCGCAGGCCCGAAGCATCGCGTTGAGCAGCTTCTGCCGGTCGAACGGCTCACGGGAGTTATCCTTTTTGATGACGATGAGCGGCACCGTTTCCACGACCTCGTAGGTCGTGAACCGCATATGGCAGTTCAGGCACTCCCGGCGGCGGCGGATGCGCTCGCTGTCTTCGGTAGGGCGGGAGTCGATGACTTTGGATTCCTCAGCGCCACAATAGGGGCATTTCATGGTCGTTCCTCCTAGATTCAGGACAGATTTGCGTCAGGATAGAAGCTCAGTTTTTCTTTGCGTTTTTGCGCTCGCTCCAAGCCACCCATGCGGAAGTGGAGACACACAGCGAAGTGTACACGCCGCTGAGCATACCCATCATCAGGGGGAAGGCAAAGGTGAAGATGCTGTCCAGACCGTACAGCTTGGAGACGATGCACATCACACCCAGAGCCATCACCGTGGTGACGGTGGTAATGATCGTGCGGCGGGCAGACTGGTTGACGGAATGGTTGACCAGCTCTTCGAAGCTGGCCTTCTTGCCCAGCAGGCCGCGGTTCTCACGGATACGGTCGTAGACGACGACGGTATCGTTGATGGAGTAGCCGAGGATGGTGAGCATGGCGGCGATGAAGTTGCCGTCCAGCGGGGCGCGCAGCAGCACGAAGATGCCGAACACCACCATCAGGTCATTGAGCAGGGCCAGAACAGCCATCATGCCGCCGGTGAGGCCGCCGATATTCTTGAAGCGGTAGGCGATGTAGGCGAGGATGAGCACCAGTGCGAACACCACGGCCACCAGACTCTTCTGGAGGAATTTGGTACCCATTGCGGCGCTGACATTGCTCAGAGAGAGCTGTGCAAAGGAGTTATCCGGGTAGCTCTCATTCAGGGAGTCCAGCAGGGTCTGCACTTCGTCGGTGGTGACAGTCTCGGTGCCGGGCATCGAAATTTTCAGGGTCTGCTCCCCTGTCGCGACGTTCTCGCCGGTCTGCAGGGTCAGGCCGTTGCTGCCCAGCGCTTCGGAGGCGGTCTTCTGGACGGCAGACATCTCAAAGCTGTTCTCGTAGCTCAGAGTGATCATCGCACCGCCGGTGAACTCGGTGTCCAGATGGACGCCCAGCACCACAGCGCAGAGGACGATAGCTGCCATCAGGCAGGCGGAGAAGGTCAGGAAGCGCTTGCGCAGGCCGACGAAGTTGACCTGCTTCTTCTCTGCCGGGGTCTTGCCGGGAGCATCGGCACCGTAGAGGCGGGGGTCACGCAGAGCCTTGATAGCGGCAGCGCCCCGGATCATGGTACGGGTAGCGAAGATACCGAACACGAAGTTGAGCAGCACACCGGTGAGCAGCGTGTAACCGAAGGCGTAGATGGTGCCTGCGGTCGAGGGGCCGAAGGCGAAGAAGACGAAGTGCAGGGCCTTGGCGAAGAAGCCGTCAGACGGGCCGAAGGCACCCATCAGCACGATGGCGACGATGACGATGGTCACGTTGCCGTCGATGATGGGAGTCAGGCCGCGGGCGAAGCCGCTCTTGAGGGCGCCGTCGAGGCTCTTGCCGCTGCGCAGCTCTTCCTTGATGCGCTCGGCAGTGATGACGTTGGCGTCAACGCCCATGCCGATGGCGAGGATGATGCCGGCGATGCCGGGCAGGGTCAGGGTGAAGCTCTCAAACACCGGGAAGTAACCGGAGACGAAGGCCAGCGTAGCCGCCACCTGACCAGCCAGAGCGATGCAGGCCAGGAAGCCGGGCAGACGGTACAGAGCCGTCATCAGAACCACGATGAGGGCGAAGGCGATGACGCCGGCCAGCACCATGGCGCTCAGGCTGTTCTCGCCCAGACTCGGGCTGATGGTGGAGTAGCTGTCCACCGTCAGCGCAAAGGGCAGAGAGCCGGAGTTGATCTGGCGGGCCATCTTGACGACGTCCTCCTGCGTGAAGGGGTTCGACGCAGAACTGGTGATGATGGCAGAGCCGTCGGTGATGGCGGCGTTGACGCTGGCGGTGCTGACATTCTCGTCATCCAGCCAGATGCTGATGGTGCCGCCCGTCTGATACAGGCGGGTGGTCGCGTCGCCGAATGCCTTGGCGCCCTCATCGGTAAACTTGAGCGCCACATAGTACTCGGAGCTGCTGCCGTTGACGGGGCCATACTGGGCAGCTGCGCTCTCCACCATCGAGCCATCGAGGACGAGCTCACCGTCTGCACTGCTCCCCTCGCGGAAGGTCAGATAGGCGGTGGTGCCGATCTCCTCAATGGCGGCTTCGGGGTCGAACTCCGTCTCGCCCGACTGCCACGGGAACTCGAGGATGAGGCTGTCGGAGTTATTGTCCACATACAGCTCATAGTCGGTCACGTTGAGGGCGACCAGACGGTTCTCGATGACCAGCTGAGCTGCCTCGAGCTGGTCGTCGGTGGCGTCGTAGCCGTCAGAGGGGACGAAGGTGACGTTGACGCCTCCCTTGATGTCCACACCGAAGCGGATGTCTTTCGCGCCCTTGATGTAGGTGGTGGTCACATCACCGTACTTGACTGCGACGCCAAAGAATGCCGTATAGACGAACGCCGCGATCAAAAGCACAGTGAGGACAAGTTGCCATGCTTTGCCTTTAGTTTTCATATGAATCGGGAAACCTCCAAATATAATAAGAAGCTGTTTTCATAACCATTGCACACCGCCTGAACTGCCTTTTGGCGCACTCTGGCTATGAAAACAACTTCCAAATCCCCGCTGCGCCGTCAGAACGGCAGCACAGCGGGGATCTTGTGCGATGAATCAGGCGTTCTCAGCCAGCAGCTTCTCGACTGCGGCCAGACGGACGCAGACACAGAGCAGGTCGGACGCAGTCTCCACTTCGTCCAGGCTGGGATAAGTGGGCGCGATGCGCAGATGGGCATCGTCCGGGTCCTTGTGATAGGGGTAAGCGGAACCTGCGCCGGTGAGGGTCAGGCCGCAGTCCTTGCACAGCTGGGCCACACGCTTGGCGCAGCCGGGCATGACGTAGAGGCTGATGAAGTAGCCGCCCTTGGGGTTCGTCCAGTGGGCGATGTCTCCGCAGGGAGTCAGCTCCTCGTTGAAGGCCGTCTTGACGGCATCAAAGCAGGGTACCAGACGGCGGCGGTGCTTTGCCATATGGGCCAGAACGCCTTCCTTGTTCTTGAGGAAGCGGACATGGCGCAGCTGGTTCATCTTATCATAGCTGATGATCATGACCGAGAAGCGCTTGCAGATGTACTTCATCATAGCTTCGCTGCAGGCTAGCGCAGAAACGCCTGCGCCCGGGAAGGTGATCTTGCTGGTAGAGGTGAACATGAAGACACGGTCCTCAGTGCCGTACTTCTTGCACTCGTTCAGCAGGACAGGAGTCTCGATGATCTCGTCCGTCAGGTGGTGGACGATGTAAGCCTCATCCCAGAAAATTTTGAAGTCGGGAGCGGCGGTCTTCATCTTGGCGAAGCGGTCGATGGTCTCGTCGCTGTAGGTGTAGCCGTCGGGGTTGGAATACTGAGGCACACACCAGATGCCCTTGATGGTATCATCCTCAGCTACCAGCTTCTCAACAACGTCCATATCAGGGCCGGTCGGGGTCATGGGAACGTTGATGAGCTCGAAGCCGAATTCCTCGGTGATGGCGAAGTGGCGGTCATAGCCGGGTACCGGGCAGAGGAACTTGCGCTTCTCTACCTGAGACCAGGGACAGGGAGACTCGGGGAAGCCGAAGCAATAGCCCATAGAGATGAGGTTGTACATGATCTGCAGGCTGGAGTTGCCGCCCACAAAGACTTCCTCAGGCTTGACACCCATCACATCGCCGAACAGCTCACGGGCCTCGTGCAGACCCTCAAGGTCGCCGTAGTTGCGGGCATCGGTGCCGGCGTCGGTGGTGTAATCGGTCATCTGCAGCAGACCCATTGCCAGGTCCATCTGGTGAGGGCCGGGCTTGCCGCGGGCCATATTCAGCTTCAGGCCCATTGCCTGAAATTTCTTGTACTTTTCTTCCAGAGCTGCCTTCTCAGCAGTCAGTTCGTCGCGGGTCATCTCAAAATAATTTGCCATAACACACACTCCTTTATTGTACTTTCTGTTTCCCACAAAATGTCCGGCGCTGCCATCCGCAGAGCAGTCCCATGCCAGTGGGCCGTCCCGGTATTCTCCTTGCAATTCCAGACTTTTATAGTTTACTACAATTTGGTCTCGGAAACAAGTCAGATGGCACAAAAAAGCCCCGCCAAAAAGCAAAAAGCTTTCAGCGGGGCTGCTCTTCCCTGCTGTGCGCTGACGCTCAGCTCAGGGAAGTCTGACTCTTATAGCGCTTGCGCACCGCACCGTACTCCATGTGCGCTTCGCCGCCCTCCACGGTGTCCTCGTCGATGGTGACGCGGATGATGGTGGGGTCGTTCGGCACATCGTACATGATGGGCATGAGGATGTTCTCCATCACGCTGCGCAGGCCGCGGGCGCCGGTCTTGCGCTCAATGGTCTTGCGGGCGATGGCATGGAGAGCCTCGTCGGTGATGTCCAGCTCCACATTGTCCATCGACAGCAGTTCTTTATACTGCTTGACCAGACTGTTGCGAGGCTCCTTCAGCACGCGCACCAGTGCATCCTCGTCCAGGTCGTCCAGCACGGTGATGACCGGCAGACGGCCGATAAGCTCGGGGATGAGGCCGAACTTGACGAGGTCGTGGGGTTCGACCTTCCGCAGCAGGGCCTTTTCAGCCTCGCTGGAGTTATCCTTCAGCGCACTGCCAAAGCCCAGTGCGGACTTGTCGGTGCGGCGGAGGATATACTTATCCAGACCGTCGAACGCACCGCCGCAGATGAAGAGGATGTTGGTGGTGTCGATTTGGATGAACTCCTGCTGGGGGTGCTTGCGGCCGCCCTGCGGGGGGACATTGCTGACGGTGCCTTCCAAGATCTTCAGCAGAGCCTGCTGCACACCTTCACCGCCCACGTCGCGGGTGATGGAGGGATTCTCACTCTTGCGGGTGATCTTGTCGATCTCATCAATATAGATGATGCCGATCTGAGCTTTCTGGACGTCGAAGTCTGCGGCCTGGATGAGCTTGAGCAGGATGTTCTCGACGTCCTCGCCCACATAGCCGGCCTCCGTCAGGGTGGTAGCGTCTGCGATGGCGAAGGGAACGCCCAGCATCTTGGCCAGCGTCTGGGCCAGCAGGGTCTTGCCGACACCGGAGGGTCCCAGCAGCAGGACGTTGGACTTCTGCAGTTCAACGTCTGCGCCCTTGCCGCTCAGGATGCGCTTATAATGGTTGTAGACCGAGACGGCCAGCACACGCTTGGCCTCGTCCTGACCGATGACATACTGGTCCAGACCCTCCTTGATCTCTGCGGGGGTCTTGATGTTGATGGCGAGATCATCTGCGGGCTGGATACGCGCCCGGCTGGCGCTGCCACGGCTGGGGCGGGAGCTGTTGCTGCCCGGATGATCCGGCTTGTCCGAGAGCAGGTCGGCGCAGAGGCCGATGCATTCGCTGCAGATGTTCACGCCGGGGCCGATGATCATCCGCTCCACTTCGTCCTGATGTTTGCCGCAGAAGCTGCAGACCAGATCCTTTTCGTTTTTATCTCTGCCGGAATTGTTATTAGCCATAACCGTTTTTCCTTATCCTGGGTGTATTGCTTTCTGCCGCTCAGCGGTGGGTGATGACCTCATCAATGAGGCCGTATTCTTTGGCCTCCTGCGCAGAAAGGAAGTTGTCGCGCTCGGTATCCTGCTCCACCTTTTCCAGCGGCTGGCCGGTGTACTCGCTGAGCAGCCGGTTCATCTTGGCGCGGGTGCGGATGATATGGTCCGCGTGGATCTTGATGTCGGTAGCCTGTCCGGACAGACCACCGCCCTGACCGCCTGCAATCAGCGGCTGGTGGATCATGATCTCAGCGTTGGGCAGAGCGAAGCGCTTGCCCTTGGTGCCGCTGGCCAGCAGGAATGCGCCCATTGAGGCAGCCATGCCCATGCAGATGGTGGAGACATCGCACTTGATATACTGGATGGTATCGTGGATGGCCATACCTGCGCTGATGGAGCCGCCGGGGCTGTTGATATACAGGCTGATGTCCTTATCGGGGTCCTGCCCTTCCAGATACAGCAGCTGTGCCACGACAAGGCTGGCAGAGGTATCGTTGACATCCTCGCTCAGCACAATGATGCGGTCGTTCAGCAGACGGGAGAAAATATCGTAGGAACGCTCCCCGTGCGCCGACTGCTCGACAACGTAAGGAACAAAACTCATAGGGTTCGCCTCCTGAATGAAAATTATTGTATTTGCAAAATTGACCGATACGGCAAGCGCACATGGGCCGTAGCCGTATCGGTCAATTTCAACAACCTTAGCTTACACAGAGCCGGGATTACTCCCTGCCCTGTGTGACCTTGTGCGCCAGAATTACTGAGCGTCCTCGGTCTTCTCGGCCTCAGCGGCCTTCTCCACGACGTTAGCGTGGCTCTTGATGAAGTCGATAGCCTTGTTGATGGCCAGGTCGTGCTTCACCTCATCGACATTGATGAGCTCGCGGACCTTGTCCTCTTCCATCTTGTACTGGTCAGCGATGCGCTTGACCTCTGCGTTCAGCTCGTCCTCAGAAGCCTCGATGTTCTCGGCAGCTGCAACAGCCTCCAGAGCCAGACGGATCTTGACCTGCTTCTCAGCCTGAGGCATGAAGGAAGCGCGGAACTGGTCGATGGACTGACCCATATACTTCAGGTAGTCCTCGAGGCGCAGGCCCTGCTGCTCCATGCGGAAAGCAAAGTCGTTGACCAGCTCGTCCATGCGGACATCGTACATAGCCTGGGGGATCTCAGCCTCCATGCCGTCGATGACCTGATCGACCAGAGCGTTCTCGACAGCCAGGTCATCCTGCTTGTCCAGCTGCTCCTGATTGTTCTTGCGGATGGAAGCCTTGAACTCATCCAGAGTGTCGTACTCGGAGCAGTCCTTAGCCAGCTCGTCGTCCAGAGCGGGCAGCTCCTTGTACTTGACCTCGTGCAGCTTGATCTTGAAGACAGCGGGCTTGCCAGCCAGCTCAGCAGCCTGGTACTGCTCGGGGAAGGTGACGTTGACGTCGAACTCCTCGCCAGCAGCGTGGCCGACGATCTGGTCCTCGAAGCCGGGGATGAAGCTGCCGCTGCCCAGGGTCAGGCTGTAGTGCTCAGCCTTGCCGCCCTCGAATGCGACGCCATCCACAAAGCCCTCGAAGTCGATGTCCACGATGTCGCCGTTCTCAGCAGCACCCTCGCGGGTCAGCTCACGGGCGTTGCGCTCCTGCACACGCTTCAGCTCGGCATCAACAGCCTCGTCAGAAACAGTATGGACAGTCTTCTCAACGGTCAGACCATTGTATGCGCCGATCTTGACTTCGGGCTTGACAGCGACCTTGACGGTCAGGGTAGCGCCCTCAGCCTCGCTGGCGGAGTCAACGCTGACCTCAGGACGGCCGACCGGCTCGATGCCGGCAGCCTTGACAGCCTCTTCGTAAGCTGCGGGGAACAGCTCGTTGATGGCGTCGTAGGTAAAGACATCAGCGCCGTACATCTTCTCGATGAGAGCCTTGGGAGCCTTGCCCTTGCGGAAGCCCTGAACAGGGTACTTCTTGCCCTCCTTCTTGAAAACATCGGCAACTGCAGCCTTGAAAGCCTCAGCGTCGATGGAGAACTGCAGCTCTGCCATGCTCTTCTCGAGCTTTTCGCACTTGATGAAATTCATTTGTGTATCCTCCACTCAAATATTCTATTGCGTTGGGGCAGCGGGAAAACTGCCGCCTGCAACCGCGCACCGCGTCCTTGCTGTTTGCGAAATGCGGGGACGCGCGCGCTCAAATTGGGTGCAACAATCGCGTCACAACTTATTATAGCACGGTCGTGATAGAATTGCCACCCCAAATTTTGACTTTTTGTCATTTCTGCTATTTTGGTCTCTGCCTCAGTTGATGCGGTAGGGACAGAACCGCAGACCGTCAGCGCTGACAAGCTTGTAGCGGATGCCGTCCACATCGCCCTGCACCGCATAGCGGATGGCATTGCCGTGCAGATGGCCATAGTAGCAGGTCCTGATGCCGTAGGCTCTCAGCGTCGCCACGATCTCGGGGGCGCTGGTGCCGGTGTAGACCGGCGGGTAATGCAGGAACACCAGCTTTTCCAGCCCGGGTTCTGCGGCGTCGAGGCTCATCTTCAAGCGGCCTATCTCCCGGTTCATCACCTTTTCGTCGTGAGGCTCCCCCACATCGAACAGCCAGCCCCGGGTGCCGCAGATGGCGTAGCCCTCCACAGAGTAGGAGTTGTTGTGCAGGATGTGGAGCGTATCGAAGCCCTCGGCTTTCAGGTAGGCGTTCATCTTGTTGGCGGTGGTCCACCAATAGTCGTGATTTCCCTTCATGATGAGCTTCTGGCCGGGCAGCTGCTGCAGAAATCCGAAATCTTTGCGGGTATCGGTGAGACGCATGGCCCAGCTGATGTCGCCTGCAAGGACAATGGTATCCTCGGGCTTTACGAGCTTGCGCCAGTTGGCCTCCAGCCGTTCCACATAGCCGTTCCAGCCGGGGAAAACGTCCATCGGCTTGGAGCCGCCCAGGGAAAGGTGGGTATCGCCAAGCACAAAAAGTGCCATAGTTTATTTACTCCTGTTCTGGTTTTCGTCATGCCTGACAGCCCAGTGCCACCTCCGCGATCTGAGCCGGGTCGATGACGGTGCTGAACCGCTCGGCCTTCTGCCGCAGGACGGCGAGACTTGCGGGAGCGGTGCGGCCGGTAGCCTCTTCCAGCGCCTGCATGGCCTCGAAGTCGTTCTCCGGGGCAGTGTGGCCCAGAGCTTCCAGCACGCTGCGCGGGAACTTGAAGGGCGAGGCGGTGGAAAGCACCACCATCGGCACGCCGTCCCGTTTCTTCTGAGCGGCAACATGGAAAGCCACCGCCGTATGGGTATCGCAGAGGTAGCCGTCCTTCTCGTAGCGGGCGCGGATCTCCCCTGCCACCTGTTCCTCACTGCTCCAGCCGCAGTCGAAGCTCTCCTGAATGGCCTTCAGCGTCTCGGGACGGACGGTGTAGCGGCCCGTCTCGTTCAGGCTCTTCATCAGGCCGGCCACTTCGGCATCGCTGCCGGTGACGTGGTAGAGCAGGCGCTCAAGGTTCGAGGACACGAGGATGTCCATGCTGGGCGAAGTAGTCTTATAGAACTCCCGCTTTGCAGTGTAAGTGCCGGTGGAGAGGAAGTCGGTCAGGACGTTGTTCTGGTTGGAGGCGCAGACCAGCTTGCCGACGGGCAGGCCCATCTGCTTTGCATAGTAGCCGGCCAGAATATCGCCGAAGTTGCCGGTGGGGACGCAGAAATCGACCTTGTCGCCGAAGGCAATTTTCCCCGCCTTGAGCAGCTGGGAATAAGCGGCGAAGTAATAGACGATCTGCGGCACGAGGCGGCCCCAGTTGATGGAATTGGCACTGGAAAGGCGGATGTTCCGCTCGGCCAGTCTGGCCGCAATGGCTTTATCACCGAAGACCTTCTTCACGCCGGTCTGGGCGTCGTCGAAATTGCCGCGCACGGCATAAACGGCGACATTTGCACCCTCCTGCGTAGCCATCTGCAGACGCTGGATCTCGCTGGTGCCGCCCGTGGGGTAGAACACGGCGATCTCGACGCCCGGGATGTCGTGGTAGCCGTCCAGTGCGGCCTTGCCGGTGTCGCCGCTGGTCGCCACGAGGATGAGGGTCTTTTCGGTGCGGGAGAGGTTCTTCTTTGCCTCCACGAGGAGTTTCGGCATCAGCTGAAGGGCATAATCCTTGAAGGCGCAGGTCGGGCCGTGCCACAGCTCAAGGGCATAGGTATCGCCCTCCACCGGGGCCAGATAACCGGCCTTGCCGCCGAAGGCCTCACCATAAGTCGTGCGAGCAGCCTCAGCGAGGAAGTCTCTCGAGTAGTCGGTCAGATATTCGCTGACGACGGCAGCGGCCAGCTCCGGATAATCCAGCTGGCACAATGCCTCCACGTCCACCTGCGGAAAACTTTCCGGGACGAACAGGCCGCCCTCATCCGACAGGCCCTGTGCGATCGCCTGAGAGGCGGTCACAATGCGGGAATGGTCTCTCGTGCTGAAAAATTTCATCGTTATCGCTCCTTTTTGCCAAAAGGCCCATCACTTGGCCTCGTCGTGCGGCAGCGGCCCAGAGCCGTTTTCTGCCTTTTCCCACCGGCACTTCCTGCTATTTCGCGCAAAAAGCGCCCTTTATAATATGTACCATCCAGCGCCCGCTGTCAAGAGGGACGACTTCGGCCACGTCGAAACGCACCGGCTCGTCGCTCTGATGGGTGCTTTGGAGATACCATGCGGCGGATGCGATGATACGGCGCTGCTTGGCGGCGTTGACCGCCGCAGCGGGGGTATCCAGAGAGTCTTTGGCGCGGGTCTTTACCTCGCAGAACACCAGTGTTCCGTCCGGTTCCCGCAGGATGAGGTCTATCTCCCCCATCCGGGTGTGATAATTGTGGGTGATGAGGGCCGCGCCCTGTTTTTCGTAGAAACGCGCGGCGGCTGCTTCTCCCCTGCGGCCTGTCTCGGCCCGGTCCATCACTTGCCCTCGGGCCAGTAGCCCTGCTTTTTGAGGAAGCTGCGGCGGTAGAACGGCTGAATGCCATACTGGGCAATGAGTTCGTAGTGGAGCTTGGTGCCGTAGCCCTTGTGCTTTGCCAGCTGATACTGGGGATACTGCTTGTCCAGCTCCAGCATATAGCGGTCACGGCTGACTTTGGCCAGAATGGACGCTGCGCCGATGCTGGCGCTGGTGGCGTCGCCCTTCACCACCGGCTGTGCGGGCATAGTCAGCCCGGCCGGGATGCGGTTGCCATCCACAAGGACGAGGTTCGGCACGATGTCCAGCCCCTCCACGGCCTGACGCATCCCGCTCATGGTGGCATTCAGGATATTGTCGCGGTCGATGATGTCGGGGCCGACGAAGACGATCTTGTAAGCCAATGCCTTTTCAACGATTTGGTCGAAAAGAGCCTCCCGCTTTTTCTCGTTCAGCTTCTTGGAGTCGTTGATGCCGTAGACCGGATCCTCGGGGTCGAGGATGCAGGCGGCCACACAGACCGGGCCGCACAGCGGGCCGCGGCCTGCCTCGTCTACGCCCGCAAAGCAGCCATACTGCGCCCGGATGTCGGCATCGTAGGCGTAGAGCGGCGCGGAGATTTCCTCATCCGTCCGGCGCTTCATTCCTCGTCCTCCTCGGCAAAGTCGGCCATGTCGTCCCGCTGGGGCGGGCGCTCAAGGGAGATGCGGCCCCACTTGCAAGCGCGGAACTCATCCACCAGCATCACGGCACAGCGCTCGGTGTTCACCTCGCCGCCCCGCACCAGCAGACCTCGCTTGCGGCCGATGGCCTCCATCAGCTCGTAGGGCGGCAGAGCCAGCGTCTCGGCGTCCAGCTTGTAGCGCTGGGCCACGAGGTCGGGATAGTTGCGGCGCACCTCATCCAAAAGGTTCATGGCCAGCTCCTCGACATCAAGGATGTCATCCTTGATGGAGCCGATGAAGGCCAGATTCGAGGCGATGGTCTTAGAATCAAACTTCTTCCAGAGCACACCGGGCATATCCAGCAGGTCGAACTTTTCGGTGCTGACCCACTGCTTGCCCTTGGTCACGCCGGGACGGTCAGCCGCCTTGGCGCGGGCAGAGCCTGCGAAGGTATTGATGAAGGTAGATTTGCCCACATTGGGGATGCCGCAGAGCATGACCTGCGTCTTGGCACCGGCCATGCCGCGGTTCTGGCGGCGTGCCAGCAGGCCGGACAGTTCCTTTTCGATCGCGGCCTTGACGGCGTTCGCGCCGCCTTTCTGCTTGGCACTGATGGCGACACAGCCCGCGTCTGCCTCGTGGAAGTAGCGTATCCACTCTTCCGTCACGGTGGGGTCGGCGAGGTCCGCTTTGTTCAGCGCATAGAGCTTGGGCTTGCGGGCCGTGATGCGCTCGATCTCCGGGTTGAGGCTGGACAGTGGGATGCGGGCGTCCAGCAGTACAAGGCTTGCGTCAACGTGCTGGATCTCCTGCTCCATCATCCGCAGCGTCTTGGCCATATGGCCCGGGAACCACTGGATGGCATATTGGTTTGCAAACCGGGTGTCCTGATTGTTCATTTTACCACTCCAAAATCCGAAATGGGCAAAAAGCAGAGCAGCACTTTGCCCAGTATATCCTGTTCGTCGATGCAGCCGACATAGCTCGAGCGGCTGTCCAGCGAGGCGTTGCGGTTGTCTCCCATCACGAACACCGTCCCCTCAGGCACAGTGTACGGGAACTCCACATCATAGCCCAGATAGGTCGGCTCTGCGATGTAATCCTCTTCCAGCACCTTTCCATTGACCTCTACCGTTCCGGTGGCATAGTCGATGGAGATGGTGTCGCCGCCTTTGGCGATGACACGCTTGACCAGGGGGCGGCCATAGCTGGTGTAGCTGTCCACGATGACCACATCGCCCCGCTGAGGCTCATAGCCTGCGCCCCAGACGACGAGTTTATCGCCGTTTTCCAGCGTAGGCACCATCGACTCGCCGTCCACCTGAATGATACGGAAGAAAAAGGAAAACACCAGCACCAGCACCAGCGCCGCCGAAATAAGCGCTTCGTACCATTCCAGCAGGCCCTGACCACGGACAGCAGACTGTGACTGTTCCATATCCGATGCACCTCTTTATCCGGGCTTCTGCCCGTTTTTATTTTCTCTGTCTCTGCGCCAAAAGCGCCGTATAACAGAAAAAAGGGGACAAACGAGTTGTCCCCTTTTCTCCCGCTTTGAAACGGGGAATCATCAAATATCGCTCTTGACCTTGGCAGCCTTGCCGGTACGACCACGCAGGTAGAACAGCTTTGCGCGGCGGACCTTGCCCTTACGGACAACAGTGACCTTCTCGACGAAGGGGCTGTTGATGGGGAAGACACGCTCGATGCCGACGCCGTAGGAAACGCGACGAACGGTAAAGGTCTCTGCGACGCCGCCGTGCTTCTTAGCAATGACGGTACCCTCGAAAGCCTGAATACGCTCGCGCTCGCCTTCCTTGATACGAACATCAACGCGGACGGTATCGCCGACGTTGAACTGGGGCTTCTCAGCCTTGATGCTGCCTTCAGAAATAATCTTCAGTGCGTCCATTTTGAATTCCTCCATTTGTTTTTAGACGTTCATACACGGCGAACTGCCGTCAGAGGACCGCCCGTTTAATGATATGTGTCATTAACCCCGCTGTGGTCTCAGCGGACACTAACGCCTTAATAGGATAGCACAAACCACCCGTAAAAGCAAGTGTTTCGGGCAAATTTATGCAAAAATTTTCGCTCTGGCTTTGATAGACCGTTCTTACTCGAACTTCTGCTTGTCTGCCGTCAGAAATTCGGTGCGCAGGATAGAGGCGTTTGCCGCCGGGACCCCGAATTTTGCTTCCAGCGCCGCCGTCAGCAGCGAGGGATTCAGGTTCAGGTCCTGCGAGGCAGGCAGGCAGACCGCAAAGCTTACGCTCTCCCCTTTCGTCTCAAGCTCGAGAGTGGGGACATACTCCTTCATCTCGACCATCCTGACGCCGCGCTTGCTCTTTTTCTCCACCGGCACGCTGTCGAGGGCATTGTACTGTGCAAGCTTTTCCGCGGCGTCCGCCGGGTAGCGGATGCGGTAGCAGGCGTAAGCGATGGCGTCGGCCTTCATCTTCACCGGTTCCACGCGGTAGACCTCGATTCCGGCAGGCATGATGGCGTTCAGCGCCGTCTGCCACTGGGCAAAATCGGGGTTTTCGGCCTCGGTCTTGACATCCACGCACTCGCACTGGCTCTCCTGCCCCAGCGAGAGCGGGCAGGCAAAAGTCATATAGATGTGGGGATTAAAGCCCAGCGTATGCCACACCGGCAGGCCGCTGCGCTTGAGCACCCGCTGCATCACCCGCTGCATATCCAGCAGGGAGATGTAGGAGGCTTCGTTCATCTTCTTAAACGAGATCCTTACTGTAATCAAAGCACGGTCCTCCTAACAGATGGTTTGCGCCGCAGCCGTGGCAGGCACGGTTGCAGGGCTGAGTGGTCTGAGCCGCGAGGGCCTTGTTGTACTCCCGCACCAGATATTCGTGGGTGACGCCGTAGTCCATGTGGCTCCACGGGGTCACTTCGTCCAGACCGATCGCGCGCTGGCAGTAGAACTTGGGGTCAATGCCCATGTCCTCGAAGACCTGCATCCAGGTGTCGTACTTGAAGCACTCTTCCCAGCCGTCAAAATAGCAGCCGCGCTTGTAGGCCTCGAGGATGACGGGAGCCAAGCGGCGGTCGCCCTTGGCAAATACGCCTTCGAGGAAGCTGGTGGTGCTGTCGTGGTAGTTGACCTTGATTTTGCGGCTGTGGACGCTTTCGAGCAGGTGCTTCTGCTTGGCCTGCAGCATCTCTTCGGTATCCATCGGGACGAACTGGAAAGGGGTGTGGGGCTTCGGCACGAAGCAGGCGCAGCTGATGGTCACCTGCACGCCGCGGCCCTTGGCGTGCTTGGGATTGGAGTAGAACAAATCGACCACTTTCTGAGCGGTCTCGGCGATGCCCTCGATGTCCTCCATCGTCTCGGTGGGAAGGCCCATCATGAAGTAGAGCTTGACGGAGGTGTAGCCGTTGGCAAAGGCCAGCGAGCAGGTCTTTTCGATTTCGTCCCAGGTGACGTTCTTATTGATGACGTCGCGCAGGCGCTGGGTCCCGGCCTCAGCGGCAAAGGTCAGGCCGCTCTTGCGCACCTTGGTGGTTTTTTCAATGAGGCTCTGGGAGAAGTTGTCCATCCGCAGAGAGGGCAGCGACAGGCTGACGTGCTCTTTCGGCGCCCACTCGTTCAAATCGTCCAGCAGCTCTTCGAGCTGGCTGTGGTCAGAGGTGGACAGGCTGGAAAGGCTCAGCTCCTCGTAGCCGGTGTTGGCGCAGAGATCCTGTGCGGCCTTGTTCAGCAGGTTGGCGTCGCGCTGGCGCATGGGGCGGTAGAGGAAGCCTGCCTGACAGAACCGACAGCCGCGCACACAGCCGCGCAGCACCTCGACGCTGGCGCGGTCCTGGATGGCACCCACCATCGGGACGACGAAGTTGGTCGGGGGCGCAAAGTCGTTCAGGTTCTTGATGATGGCCTTGGTGATGACCGCCGGGATGCCCGGCTCGTTGGGAGTGATGGACTTAACACGGCCATCCTCGTAGTATTCGATGTCGTAGAAAGCCGGGATATAGACGCCGGGGATCCTGGCGATGCGGAGCAGCAGCTCTTTCTTGGAGACGCCGCCCTCTTTCTTGGCCTTTTCGATTTCGGCGCAGATGCCGGGCAGCTGGTTTTCGCCCTCGCCCAACTGGACGACGTCGAAGAAGTCGGCGATGGGCTCGGAGTTGCAGGCGCAGGGGCCGCCCGCCACGATGAGGGGCCAGCTCTCGTCGCGGTCTTTCGAATAGAACGGGATGCCCGCCAGATCCAGCATGGCGAGGATGTTGGTGTAGGACAGCTCATATTGGAGCGTAAAGCCCACAGCGTCGAAAGCCGTGAGGGGGTCTTTGCTCTCCATCGTGTAGAGGGGCAGGTTCAGGCGCTCCATCTCAGCCTTCATATCCAGCCACGGCATAAAGGCGCGCTCACACCACCAGTTTTCGTGGCTGTTCAGCAGCTCGTAGAGGATTTTTTCGCCCAGAAAGGACATGCCCACTTCGTAGGTGTCCGGGAAACAGAACGCGAAGCGGACGTCTACCTCGTCTTTATTTTTATAGACGCTGCCCGGTTCGCCGCCGGTGTAACGGCCCGGCTTCTGCACCCGGGACAGCGCTTCTTTCAGTTTCGGATCAAACATCAAGTTCCTCCATTTAACAACACGGATTGCATGTTTATATATATTACCCTATTTGGTCAAAGATTGCAACAGACATCTCAGCATTTGAGCTCCATCCAGCGGTGGGATAGGCAGAAGGTTGAACGCCCCGGTGAGCAGATTGGCCGCAAGGAACGCACTGCCCCGGATGGTTGCACACTGCTCCATCCTCATTGCCCAGATGGTGGCCAAGAGGCCATTCATGCCCGGCCCAGCGGCAGCGAGCAGAAAGGTCTGCCCCCGGGTGAGGGTCTGACCCCATGTCCGCATACAGAAACCGGTCATGGTCACTTCGATGACGGGAAAACGCCGGAACAGGAGCAGATAGACAAAGATATGACCTATTTCGTGGAGGATGGCGGCGCACAGACCGATGCGCAGGAAGCCGCTGGCGTCGAACCAGAGCAGCAGATACAGCGCCCCGCAGAGCAGCAGCGGGTCACGGAACACCAGCGGCCCCAGCCGGACGAGCCGCCTCATGGCAGGCCCAGCAGAGCCCCCGCATCATAGCGGACGCCCTGTTCCAGAAGCTCAAAATGAAGGTGCGCCCCGGTGGAGCGCCCCGTCTCCCCCGCTGTCCCCAGCGGCTGACCTGCCTGCACAACTTCTCCGGCCCGAACGAAGAGGTATTGCAGATGAGCGTAAAGCGTCTCCTGCCCGCCGCTGTGGCTCAGGCAGAGGTAGTTGCCGTAGGTCGCGCTCCGCCGGGCGGCAATGACGACGCCGTTCATTGCGGCCAGCACCAGCGTGCCTTCCGAACATGCAAGGTCAGTGCCGCGATGGAACGCCTCTTCGCCGGTGATGGGGTCGGTGCGCCAGCCGTAGGCGTCCGAGACCCGCCATGCCGTCGTACCCAGCGGGAACCAGGCCGTCTGCGCGGGTCTTACCCGTTTCAGCGAACAGCCCTCGGGCGCGGCTTTTGCGGCACAGGCCCGCAGAGCGGCCACGCAGAACAGGACAGCGCAGAACACCGCAAAAATCACCCATCCTTTTGTTTTATGCTGTCTTGTCCCCATCGGCGTCCCTCCTGTTTCCTGTACTGTATGCGGCAGGACAATATAAAATGCCGCCGGCCTTGCGGGCCAGCGGCATCGGGGATTATTTCAGGAAGTGCTCGAGCAGGCGGCTCAGCAGACCGGTGCGGCGGGGGTGGCTCTCGGTGACGACGATGGGCATCGGGGCGGGAGCGGCCTTTTCCGGCTGTACTGGCTGTTTTTCCGGTTCTACGGGTTGAGGTACTGCCTCTGCCGGTACGGCAGGCTTTTCCGGAGCCTTGACGGGCTGGGGCTTCGGCGTCTCGACGACAGAGGCCGGTGCAGGCGCTTTGTCGCGGGCCGTCCAGTCGTCACGGAGAAGGTCGTACATTCCCATCTGGCTGTTCACCAGCGGCTCGCCGGGGGCGGGCTTGACTTTCTGGTAGCTGCCGTCCGGCTGCATCTCGCGGGCGTTGACGTTGTCGCTGAGCTGGAGGCGGAGGATACTGTCCAGCTTCTCCTTCAGCACGGGGTCTTCTACCCGGACGCCGACTTCCACGCGGCACTCGGTGTTGCGGGTGAGAAAGTCGCCGGATGCGATATAGATGCGGGTGTTCACGCCGTCATAGAAGCTGTAGATTCGGCCATGCTCGAGGTAGCGGCCCACGAGGCTGCGGATGTGGAGGTTTTCGGTCTTGCCCGGCACGCCGGCACGGACGCAGCAGATGCCGCGGACGATCATGTCGATGCGGACACCGGCACAGCTGGCTTCCTCAAGCTTTAAGATGATGTCACGGTCAGAAATGGAGTTGTTCTTCAAAATCATGGAAGCCGGGCGGCCCAGACGGGCAGCGTTGATGACCCGGTCCATCTCATCCAGCAGCACGCTCTTGAAGCGGAGGGGTGCCACCAGCATTTTTTCGCTCTCTTCCGTCAGTTTCTGCACGGCAAGGTTCTGGAAGACGTTGGACGCTTCCTCGCCGATGCCGAGGTCGGCGGTGATGAAGGAGTAGTCGGTATAAAGCTCACTGGTCTTCTCGTTGTAGTTTCCGGTGCCGATCTGGGTGATGTAGGAGTAGCCGTGGGCGCTCTTTTTGGTGATGAGAGTCAGCTTGGAGTGGACTTTGTAGTCGTCAAAGCCATAGATGACCGTACATCCGGCCTCTTCGAGGTGCTTCGACCAGTCGATGTTGTTCTGTTCGTCAAAGCGGGCGCGCAGCTCCACCAGCGCCACGACTTCCTTGCCGTTCTCGGCGGCTTCCACGAGGGCCTGTACGATTTGAGATTCACGGGCCATGCGGTAGAGCGTCATCTTGATGGAGATGACGTCGGGGTCCTGCGCGGCCTTTTTCAGCATCGCAATAAAGGGGCGGATGGACTGGTACGGGTAACTCAACAACACATCGTGCTTTTCCACCTCGGCGGCAAGGTCGTAGTCCTGCGGAGGCAGCATAGGCCGGGCAGGCGTATAGAACAGCTCGGGGTGGCCGTCGGACTCCATGCGGGATGTGAGTTTGTAGAAGAAACTCAGGTCAAGAGGACTCTTCTGGACGAAGACCCGCTTGTGGGTCAGCTCAAGACGGCTGCAGAGCAGCTGAGCGACCTGCGGTGCGGCGGGGATGACCTGCAGACGGACGGCGGCCAGCTTGCGGCGGCGCTTGAGCAGATCGGCCATGATCTCGCGGTAGTCGATGTCATGGTCCATCATGCCCTCTTTCACGTCGATGTCGGCGTTGCGGGTGACCCGGAAGAGGCACTTTTCCTGCACGTTCTCCTTGCCGAAGATGAGGGCCGCATAATGGAGCACCAGCTCCTCCGTCAGGGCAAAGCAGGTCTCATTGTCCTTCCGGACGAAATGCATCCGCTCCATCTGGCTTGAGATGGGTACGATGCCGAGGGTATGCTCCGAGGTGTGTTTTTCGTGAAGGAGGACGCCAAGATAGATCTCCTTATTGCGCAGGAACGGGAACGGGTGGCGGCTGTCCACGATCTGGGGGCTGAGGATGGGGAAAAGCTCGCTCTGGAAATACTTTTTCCAGAAGTGCTCGTCTTCTTTGCTCAGCTTGTCGAAATCCACCTTGCGGTAGCCGCAGGCAGCCAGATTTTCCAGCGCTTTGGCGTAGTATTTGTCGCAGTCCTCCTGGAGCTGAGCGGTCTTGGGCATGATGGCGGCAAGCTGCTCTTCCGCCGTCATGTTCGTCTTGTTTTCCCGCTTTTCCTTCTTGCCGCGCATGAGGTTGGCGCGCTCCTGGAGCGAGCCGACGCGCACCATGAAGAACTCGTCCAGATTAGAGCCGTAGATGGCCAGAAACCTGAGCTGTTCGGCCAGCGGGACATTTTTATCCTTGCCCAGCACCAGCACGCGGCGGTTGAAGTCCAGCCAGCTCAATTCCCGGTTGATAAAAATGCTCTCTTCACTCATGATAACTCCTTTTTCCCGAGAAGGTCTCCCCTCTCAGCTCACATAGGCGAGGCCCTGCCATTCGTCTATCATATCCTGCGTAACGCCCGGCACCTGTGCCACCTCATCGAGGCTCTGGAACCGGCCATGGGCAAGACGATATTCCAGAATGGCTCTCGCCTTCTTCTCCC
Source organism: Faecalibacterium longum (assembly GCF_040094125.1). Lineage (NCBI taxonomy): Bacteria > Bacillati > Bacillota > Clostridia > Eubacteriales > Oscillospiraceae > Faecalibacterium > Faecalibacterium longum. Next base: position 63,975 of record NZ_JBBNIH010000138.1, on the reverse strand, counting down.
CGAGGCCGGGCAGTGTGGTCATGGCGTCCACCCCGGCGGTGTTGAGATCCACGCGGAAGGACTCCCGCAGAGGCTCGACTGCCGCTGGCGAAGCCTGCGCCGGGGACGGCGGCACGGCATACCAGAACGCCAGACTGACAATGCAGACCGCCGCTGCTGCCGCCAGTGCCAGAAAGCGGCGCTCACCAGGGCTTAACATAGTTTCTCTCATTGTACTCGAAATCCTTCCAAAAAGAAAGTCTCCTGCGGAAAATTTGCAGGAGACTTTACACAATCTTTACGATGCGGCTTCGGCACTTCGCACAAGGCCATAGAAAAACTCTGCGGCTGCGCCGGTGTCGTGGTCGGTCAGGGTCGTCTGGCTGGCAGCAAGGCGCAGCTCCACCGGGGCATCTGCCGGAACGACGCTCTGCTTGGCCTGACGGACCAGCTCGAGCATCTGGCTGCACCCGGCGGCGACGGTGAGCTGGTCAGCCGTGCAGTTGACGGGCAGACAGACTGCGCCCAGCATAGCTTCCGCCGAGACGGCACCCGGTGTCAGCACTATGACATCCATGCCGGTGCGCTCCGAGCGCAGCATGGCGGCATTGTCCCCCAGCGCCTTTTCCAGAAGGGCCTGAATGGGCAGCTGCTGACGGTCCTGATAGAGCAGGATGCGCAGCACGTCCTCGCCCTTGACGTCGGCGGGACTGCACAGCGTAAAGGGGGTAAACTCCCGGCGCAGATGGCGCTCGAGGGCGATGCTCATCCGCAGCACACGGGTAGAGCCGTCGGCCATCTGCAGCGCAATGCCGAGGCCCACAGCTGCGGGCAGCTTTTTGAAGATGGATTCCTCACAGCCCGCGAAGCTGCACAGCGGCTGGCCGCTGCCCTCCGAGAACCGGTAGGCCAGCGTACCGCCGCAGGTGAGCGCGGGCGCAGCAAGGCGCAGCCCACCCAGCACGGCGCGGACGGCCCGGGGCGAACGCTGGCTGAAGACCGTCAGCCTGCCGCCCCGGCTGGAAAACAGCTGGAGCACATCCCGCACGACCTGCGGCATGTTGCCGTCACCGGCCAAAAGGAGATGGTCCAGATCGCAGAGTACGAGCGTAGAATCGAGAAGTTTCGTCATACAGTCCCCCTCCTGAGCGATGCAATAAAGTGGGTGAAATACTCCGGAAGCTCCGAGTCGAAGCGGAGATGTTCCCCTGTGATGGGGTGGATGAAGCCCAATGTCTTTGCGTGGAGACACTGGCCGTGGAGCTTGGTGATGCAGTTGTGGGGGCCATACACCGGGTCGCCCGCCACGGGATGCTGGATGGACGCCATGTGGACGCGGATCTGATGGGTGCGGCCCGTCTTGAGGCGGCATTCCAGCAGGGTGAAGCCGCCGAAGCGCTCCAGCACCTTATAGCCGGTGTAGGCATACTTGGTGTGGGGCTCGCCGGCCGGGTAGACCGCCATCTTCTTGCGGTCGGTCTTTGAGCGGCCCAGATTTGCTTCCACAAAGCCCTCGTCCTGCGCAAAGCCGCCGTAGACAACGGTCTGGTAGGCACGCTCCACGCTGTGGACCGCCATCTGCTGGGACAGGCCGATGTGGGTGGCGTCATCTTTCGCCACCACCAGCAGGCCGCTGGTGTCCTTGTCGATGCGGTGGACGATACCGGGGCGTATCTCACCGCCGATGCCCGAGAGGCTGCCCTTGCAGTGCCAGAGCAGGGCGTTCACGAGCGTGCCGTCCGGGTTGCCCGGGGCCGGGTGGACGACCATGCCCTTGGGCTTGTTCACCACCAGAAGGTGGTCGTCCTCATACACGATGTCCAGCGGGATGTCCTGCGGCACAGCCTCGATAGGCTTTGCGTCAGGAATTTCCAGCAGGATGGTGTCCCCCGCCTTGAGTTTGAGGCTCTTGGCGATGCTTTTGCCGTTGCAGAGCACATGACCGTCAGCCACGAGGCCTTGCAGCGCACTGCGGGAAAGGCCGGTGTCCTCCCCGCTGAGGAAGCGGTCGATGCGCTGTCCTGCGGCCTCCGCTTCCACGATAAATTCACGCTGTTCCATGGTTTACCGCTCCTTCGAGGGCTTATCTTCCACTTCTTCCAGCAGGATGACCAGCACCCAGAGCGCTACACCGACGCAGACGAGGATGTCGGCAAAGTTGAAGACTGCAAAGTCGATGAACAGCGGGTTGATGTAGTCCACGACCTCACCGTTCAGCACACGGTCGATGAGGTTGCCGATGCCGCCGGCCAGCACGAGGATGAAAGCGATCTGCTGCAGGAGCTTGCCGCGGCTGTGGAAGAACAGCAGGTAAGCCACGAGCAGCAGCGCGGCGCTGGTGGCGAGGATAAGGAAAAGCTGCTTTCCGCTCAGCAGGCTGAACGCCATGCCCTGATTGAGCACGAAGCGCAGCTCCACCACATGCGGGATGACGGTGATGGCCTCCACAGGGGCCAGATACTGGGTAGCCCAGAGCTTGATGGCCTGGTCGATTCCCACCAGCGCGGCCACACAGACCAGATTCAGAATGACATATGCCATAGTTTCTCCTGATTTTTTGAAAAAGGCGGCGCCCCCTTTTGCGCCGGGTGCGCCGCCAGAGATACAAAATGGTTTAGCCCTCCACAACAGCGGCACAGCGTGCGCACAGGGTGGGATGAGCAGCGTGGGTGCCGATGTCTGCGGAGTACTTCCAGCAGCGCTCGCACTTGTCGCCGGTGGCGTGTGCAGCAGCAACGCCCAGACCCTCGACGGCGCTGGCTGCGCCGCCTTCACCCTTGACCAGCTCCACATGGGAGACGATCATCAGGTCGGCCAGCTCGTCCATCGGGATGCTGTTGAGCAGGTCGTAGACGGCGTCATTGCAGTACAGGGTGACGGAAGCCTCGAGAGAAGCGCCGATCTGCTTATCTGCACGGGCCTGCTCGAGGACCTTCTTGACCTCGTCGCGGACAGCAATGAGCTGCGCCCACTTGGCCTTGAAGGCATCGTCAGCTGCGTACTGGCCAGCCTTCGGCATATCCTCGAAGACAACGTACTTGTTCATAGCCTCGGTCTTGGGCAGGAAGTCCCAGATCTCCTGGCTGGTGAAGCAGAGGATGGGAGCGATGATCTTGTCCAGAGCGACGAGGATCTTGTACATCGCGGTCTGCGCAGCCTTGCGGCCAGTGCCGTTGGTGCAGTACAGGCGATCCTTGGTGACGTCCAGATAGAAGTTGGACATGGCCACGACGCAGAAGTTGTAGACAGCGTGGTAGACCTTGTTGAAGTCATACACAGCATAGCCAGCGTTGGTGTTGACGATGAGGTCGTCCAGCGCAGCCAGAGCCCAGCGGTCGATGTCCTGCAGCTGGTCGTCAGCCACACAGTCGGTGTTGGGGTCGAAGCCGTCGAGGTTGCCCAGAATGAAGCGGGCGGTGTTGCGGATCTTGCGGTAGGCCTCGCTCAGCTGCTTGAAGATGTTCTTGCCGGCACGCACATCGACGGTGTAGTCGGAAGAAGCCACCCACAGGCGGATGATGTCTGCGCCGTAATCCTTGATGATCTCGCTGGGCTCGACGCCGTTGCCGGCGCTCTTGTGCATCTGCTTGCCCTGCTCGTCCACGACCCAGCCGTGGCACAGAACGGACTTATAGGGTGCGCAGCCCTTGCTTGCGACACTGGTCAGCAGGCTGGACTGGAACCAGCCGCGGAACTGGTCGCCGCCCTCCATATACATATCGGCCGGGAAGCGCAGCTCGGGGCGCTCTTCCAGAACGGCAGCATGGGTGGAGCCGGAGTCGAACCAGACGTCCATGATGTCGGTGTCCTTCGTCCACTCGGAAGCGCCGCACTTCTCGCAGACTTCACCAGCGGGGATGATCTGCTCAGCGTCGTACTTATACCAGGCGTCGGAACCCTCCTTGCGGAACAGGTCGCTGACGGCCTTGATGGTGGCGTCGGTGATGTGGTAAGCGCCGCACTTCTTGCAGTAGAAGGCCGGGATAGGCACGCCCCAGGTGCGCTGACGGCTGATGCACCAGTCGTTGCGGTCGCGCACCATGCCGTGCATACGGTCGTGGCCCCAATCCGGCATCCAGGTCACGGTGTCGATGGCCTTGTAGACGTCCTCACGGAACTTGGCGATGGAGCAGAACCACTGCTCGGTAGCACGGAAGATGATGGGATTATGGCAGCGCCAGCAGTGCGGATACTGATGCTTGATGTGCAGCTGGCCCATGACAGCGCCGGCGGCGGTCAGGTCGGCCAGAATGGTCTTGTTGGAAGCCCAGACACGCTGGCCTGCGTACTTGCCGGCCTGCTCAGTCAGATAGCCGCCGTCGTCCACAGGGACGGTGATGGGGATCTGGGGGTACTTCTGGCAGACGTTGAAGTCATCGACGCCGTGGCCGCCGGCGGTGTGGACACAGCCAGAGCCGCTTTCCAGCGTGACGTGGTCGCCGAGGATGACCCAGCCTTCCTTGGGCAGATAGACGTGGTTATAGCGCATCAGCTCGAACTCTGCACCGCTGACAGGCTCACCCACCACCTCATACTCGGTGATGTGGCAGGCATCCATGACGCTCTTGACGAGGTCAGTGGCCATGATGTGGAACTCGTCGCCGATCTTGACGAAGGAGTACTCGAACTGGCCGTTCAGGCAGATAGCCTCGTTGGCTGGCAGGGTCCAGGTGGTGGTGGTCCAGATGACGAAGTAGGTCTTCTCCATCGGGATGCCGTGCTTTGCCAGAACGCCATTGGGGTCCTGAGAGACGTGGAAGCGGACGAAGATAGAGTCGCACTCGTCCTCGCCGTACTCGATCTCGGCCTCAGCCAGAGCGGTGCGGCAGTCGGGGCACCAGTAGACAGGCTTCAGACCCTTGTAGATATAGCCCTTCTTGGCCATCTCGCCGAAGATCTCGATCTGGCGGGCCTCAAACTCGGGCTTGAGGGTCAGATAGGGATGCTCAAAATCGCCGATAACGCCCAGACGCTTGAACTGGTCGCTCATGATGTCGATGTGCTCGGTGGCGAACTTCTCGCAGATCTGGCGCAGCTCGAGCTTGGAGATGTCCTTCTTCTTCTCGCCGACGGAGGACAGGGCCTTCAGCTCAATGGGCAGGCCGTGGGTATCAAAGCCGGGTACATAGGGAGCCTGGAAGCCCTCCATGTTCTTCTCACGGATGATGATGTCCTTGATGATCTTGTTCAGCGCGGTACCCATGTGGATATTGCCGTTGGCATACGGAGGGCCATCGTGCAGGATGAACTGAGGTTTGCCCTCGTTGTGCTTCATGAGCTGGTTGTACAGGTCGTTGTCGTCCCAATCCTTGAGCATGACCGGTTCCTTCTTGGGCAGGCCGGCGCGCATCTCAAACAGGGTCTTGGGCAGGTTCAGAGTACTGTCGTACTGAGACTTATTCTTAGCCACTGGTTTTACACTCTCCTCTATTGGTTTTGCAATCGCAAACAGCGCAGCTACGCGCTTATTTTATCAAAACAGCTTTACGGCACACAAATGATGCCTTGCTGTCGATGCTTCGGGAATTATTCGCTGAAGTTCACGCCCTGAAAGGCAGCGTTGGGGTCTGCCGGGGGCGGGTCGAGCTTGAGCTGAGATTCGTCCTTCTCCCAGAAGTCCTCGCTGGCCTTCTCGAGGGCGGCGTCTTCCGTCTCGGCAGCGTCCGCAGCGGGTGCTGCTTCCTCGGTGGTATCGGCATCCTCGGTTTCGGGCAGCTCAGCCTCGGCATCCTGTGCGGGGGCCTCCTCCTTCTGCTGGAACTCCGGCAGACGGCTCAGGGACTCCACATGGGTGCGGTAGAGGTTCAGCACGTCGGACTTGAAGCGGGTGACCTCGAGACGAACGCGGTCATATTCACGCTCTTCGGCCAGCTTTTTGTCGTTGGCGTCACTGATGATCTCGTCGGCGCGGTCGCTGGCCTTCTGCAGCAGCTCGTTGGCATCCCGGATGATGTCGTCGCCGCGCAGATTTGCACGGTGCAGGATGTCTTCGGCCTTCTGGTTGGCCTCGCGGATGACGTTTTCGCCCATGCGCTGCGCATTGATGAGGGCGCTCTTGAGCATATCGCCGTCGGCCTCATAGCTCTGCATATTGCGGCGCAGGGTCTCGTTCTCGGCAGTCAGGTCGGCCACCTGCTTGCGCAGGGCCTCCATCTGCTCCGCATCCTGCTCGAGCTGCTGCTCTACCTTATCCAGAAAGTGGTCAACATCCTCGGTACGGTAGCCGCGGAGGTTCTTTTCGAATTGGACAGAGCGCACGTCCTGCGGTGTCAGCATAATGATCTCCTCCAGTTTATCCAGTCGTCCTTCTCAATATTGGAAGAACTCAATGATTTGTCGGTCTTTTTTGCTCTTTCCCGGCAGGGCCGTGAGGCGGAAGCGCCCTTTGCCCCGCACTGTGAACACATCAGATTCGTATACCGGCGCATGGGCGCTGGAAACGGGCAGATGGTTGATCTCTACCCTTCCCGCTGCCACAAGCTCTGCGGCCATGCCCCGGCTGCACCGCAGCATGGCGGCAAGTACAGCATCCAGACGCAGCGACGATACGGTCGCGGTCTGTAACTGGCGCTCTGCCTGTGCAAACTCCGGTACTTCGTCCAACGCCAGCTGCTGAGCCGTCACCTCGGTGCGGCCCACACTGCGCAGCTCCTGACAGATAAGGGCTGCAGCAGGCTCCAGCGCGAACAGATAAGCGGTACCCGGCTCCTCCGGCGGCAGGACGATGTCGCCCAGCGCCTCGCGGCGAAGCTCGAACCCCATCAGGCTGCCCAGATAATCCTTATGGACGGGCAGCTGCGCCCCGGCCAGCGCACGACACCTGAGCCGGACGCAGCAGACAGGGCTTGCAGGGTAGCAGTCTTCCGGCTCGAGGCAGAGCACCCGGCGCTCGGCGTCGGGCCAGCCGCCCTCGAAGCGGCAGCTTTCCTCCGGCGCACCGGCACGGTTGAGTGCCGCCTGCGCCAGCTGCTGTTCCCTGTCGCTCAGAAACGCCGAATAACGGGCGATGCCCCGGCCAAAGGCGGCGCGGGCCAGGTCCTCGACATGACGCATGAGGAAGCGTTCCTCATCGTTCTGCGCCGGGACGAAGCCCCGCACGGCGCTTTGCTGGGTATCAATAGAACGCGCCATTGTTCTCCAGCTCGTCCAGCAGGTCGCCCATGATGTCTACATTGTAGGGAGTAATAATGAAGGTGCTGTTGGCCACCCGCTTGATCTGGCCGTTGTTGGCGTAGGCCACACCAGAGAGGAAGTCCACCAGACGGCGGGAAACTTCCTTGTTGGTGGATTCCAGATTCAGCACGACGGTGCGCTTGTTGTTCAGGTGGTCTGCAATGGTGCTGGCATCCTCAAAGTGCTCGGGCTTGACCAGAACGACCTTGAGCTGGGTGGTAGCATGGATGTTGACCACCTTGCCGTTCCGCTTGGGGGCTGCGCTCTCTTCGGGCTCGTCCTCTTCTCCGTCGCCTGCGACGCCGAGACCGCTGTTGTTATTCACCATCTGAGGACCGTCGTCCATGTACTGATCGTCGTAATCGTCCTCACTGCCGAAAAGCCCTTTTTTCAGGCTGTCCACAAAAGACATAGAAACTTGCTCCTTTCATTCGGGCAGCTCACGCTGCCTGGCACCCCTTTGTGAAAAAGAGTTGCTAATAGCTTTTTCTATTATCTGATTTTTTGCGTCAGATGTCAATAACTACAAAAGCTTTCCATCATACAAATTTTGTCCGGAGACGATGATCTCGTCGTAAAGTCGGACTTCGCTGACGGTTTTTGTCTTATCCGAGCTGCTGGGCATGACGATGCGGTACTCGCCGTCCGTCACCAGCGGATGGTCATTATCCACGGGGTCGATCTTGCAGAAACGGGCAAGATTGCCGTATTTGACATAGACGCCCGGGATGTAGTTCTCGCCCTGTGTCTCAGACTCAGTACCGTCCTCTTTCAGGTAATGGATAGCGTCGATGGGGACGCGCAGGCCGGTGGTCTCGCCCACGATGATCTGGGCGCTGGCCCGGTTGAGCCGCAGCACATCGCCGTTGATGATCTCGCAGGTGATGACAAAGCAGGCCAGACCGGTCGCTTCGTCGATGGTCACCTCGGAGACGGAGGCCTTGAGGGGCGTTTCCATCTGGCCGGGGAACTTTATCTTCACCGAGCGGGTCAGGGGCTTGCCGTTGTCGCCCAGCAGCTTCTCCCCTTCCTTGGCCGAACAGAGGCCGACATACCGCCACGCAAAGCCCGAGACGATCTTGCCCGCGCAGCCGTCCAGCGGCAGCTCGGGGTCAGAGTTCAGATACGCCTGCAGGTCGGTGGTGTTCAGCGCGAGGATGTCGTCTGCCCCGGCGTTGAGCCGCCCGGTGGCAGAGTTACGGATGAAGTAACCCGTCTGAGGGGCGGTGATCTGGGTCGGCTCTCCCAGCTGGGCCTGCACCTGCGCCGACTGCTCAGTGAGGGAGGCGATCTGGGCCGAGAAGTCCGAGACTTCACCCGTGATGACCCAGAGCTTGTTCTGAGCGAGGATGTAGTTTTCTTCGCCCTGGGCTGTCTCGTCGTAGGCAGAGCTGTCCAGCGCATCCATCATATCATAAAGCGCGGACGCCCGCTCTTTTTTCAGAGAATCCAGCTGGGTGGCGGTGGTATTCTGAGAGCGCTGCAGAAGCTCGATCTGGTCGTTCAGACTCGTGAGCTGCTGGCGGAGGCCCGCCTGTTCCGGGCTGCTGTAGATCTCCGCTACTGCAGCCCCCGCCGAGACGCGCTCGCCGTCGGCCGCGAGATAGCCCAGCGTTCCGCCGCCGGGAACATAGACCTCATCGAAGAGGAGAACTCCGTCGGCGTCCACCGTATCCGCCACGGTGGCAAGAAGTGCCGTCTCATAGGTGTTGGGCGGGAAGAGCACCTGCAGGGCCTGATAGCCCACATAGATGCCCGCCAGCACCACGACGGCGATGACGAAGCCTGCCAGCTTGCCCAAAGCGCTGGACGCGCCGGGATCAGAGCGTGGTCTATCCATCATAAAAGGTCACCCTTTCGCTAAAAATTCTTGGGTCAGCTGCACGGCCCGGGCTGTAACGTCCGGCGCAGAGGCGTCCAGCCAGACCACGCCGTCCATATGGCGGAACCAGGTCAGCTGGCGCTTGGCGTAGTTGCGGGAGGCCTGCTTGAGCTTTTCGGTGCAGGCATCCAGCGGGGCCGTCCCCTCAAAATAGGAGAAGAACTCCTTGTAGCCGATGGCCTGCGCTGCCGTGCGGTAGGTCTGGCGGTGGTCATAGACCAGCTTTGCCTCATCGAGGAGGCCGGCGTCCAGCATCTTGTCCACCCGCAGGTCGATACGGCGGTAGAGCTGGGTGCGATCGGGAAAGTCCAGACCCAGCACCAGTGAACGATAGGGCCGCTCCAGCGGGAGGGACTGGGCTTTCTGCTCGCTCAGACGCTTGCCGGTGGCCCGGAAATGTTCCAGCGCCCGCAGGACCCGCACCTGATTGTTCGGATGGATGGCGGCGGCGGCTTCCGGGTCGGCAGCCTGCAGCTCTTTGTACATGGCCTCTGGGCCTTTTTCAGCCAGCTCAGCGGCCAGCTGTTCCCGCAGGCCGTCCGGCGTCTTCTCGGCGGCGAAGCGGACACCGTACAAAAAGCTCTGGACATAGAGGCCCGTGCCGCCCACGAGGATGGGCAGACGGCCCCGGGCGGAAATGTCAGCCTCGAGCGTTCCGGCCAACGTCACGAAATCCGCCACGCTGAAGAGCTCATCCGGCTCCAGAATATCCACCGCATGGTGCGGGACGCCGTGGGTCTCGTCGGGCGCGACCTTCGCCGTACCGACGTCTAATCCTTTATAGATCTGCATCGAGTCGGCGCTGATGACTTCGCCCTCGAAAGCTTCGGCCAGCGCCACGCCGAGAGCGGTCTTGCCGGTGGCAGTGGGGCCGACGACGGCCAGCACCGGATGCTTCTGATTTTTATCACACGATTCGGCCAAACTGCTTTTCCAGCTCCTTTCGGGTAAGTTTTAGAACGCAGGGGCGCCCATGGGGGCAGAAAGGCGGCACTTCGCCGGAAAGAATTTTTTCGGCCAGCGCCATCAGCTCCTGCGGCGAGGTGTGGTCGCCCGCCTTGATGGCGGCGCGGCAGGAGATGGAATGGAGCACCCACTCTGTCCGCTCGTTCAACGCGTCGCGGCTGCCGTGGGCCAGCTTTGCCGCCAGCTCGACCAACAGATCTTCGGCACTGCTCTGCTCCACATCAGCGGGGACCGAGCGCAGGCAGACCGAGCTGCCGCCAAAATCGCTCACCTCGAGGCCGGCGCTTTCCAGCAGGTCGAGGTTGGCCAGCAGAACGGTCTTTTCCTCGGCGGAGAGCTCCACCACCAGCGGCTCCAGGAGAAGCTGACTGGGGACATCGCCGTAGTGGGCGGCCAGTTTCTCGAAGAGCTGGCGCTCATGGGCGGCGTGCTTGTCAATGATGCAGATCTCGTCGCCCCGCTCCGCGAGGATATAGGTGCGGAAGATCTCGCCCACATACCGCAGAGGCTCCGGGCCATCCTGAACGTCAAAGCCCAGCTGCTCCGGGGCTGCGCTCTGCTGAGGTTCATCCGAAGCCTCCGGCAGCGGCGGACGCTCCGGTTCATCCGGAACAGGCTCCCACGCGGCCATATGATCGCGGGTGACATCCGGCAGGTCGATGTCTGCCTCGATGTCCAGCTGTGACTCACTGGATGCAGCCCGGAAGGGCGGCGGCTCAAGGACACTTTCCTTCTGCGGCGGCTCAGGACTGTGAAGGGCAGCGTTCATCGGAAGAGGCTCGAAGGCCGCAACTGTTGTCCATGTGTGTTCCGATGCCGGCGCAGCCTTTTCCGGAGCTTTTACGGGCAGCGGGAGGATGTCCCGCTCCGGGGCAGAGGGCTGTGTCGTGCGGGGTGTCACAGACGCTGCCGGTGCCGCTTTTTCCTCCGGGTGCGGCAGGCTTCCCGGCTCTGCCTGACCCGAAATCACCGCTGAAAGTCCTGTAAAGTTATTGTTCTTTACAGTATTTTCTTCTTTATTTCCGCTATTTTCATGTTTGTTGGATACATTATTCTCTTTCTCACTGTCAAAGACGAACTGTCTTTCCCCTGTACCAGGCTGGCTCAGCGCCAGCTTGACAGCATGGTAGACGAGGTCGAAGATGTCGTTTTCCCGGGCAAAGCGGACTTCTGTTTTTGCCGGATGGACGTTGACATCCACAAGGTCGGCAGGCATCTCAAGAAGCAAGATCCCTCCAGGAAACTTGCCCTGCATCGTGGTACCCTTGAACGCCATCTCCATGCCCGCCATCATGGTGCGGTTGCGGACATATCGGCCATTGATATAGAAATACTGCATACTGCGGCTGGCGCGGCAGCTGCGGGGCTGGGTGATGAGCCCCCAGACCCGGTAAACACCCTCACGGTTATCAACCTCCACGAGGTCACGGCTGAACTCCCGGCCCAGCACGGCATAAGCCGCGCTGCGGAGCTGGCCGTCACCGGGGGTGACATACTGCAGTTTGCCTTCGCGGATGAACTTGAAGCTCACCTCGGGGTGGCTCAGGGCCACATGGCCCATGATGTCGGCCACGAAAGTACCCTCGCTGGAATCCTTTTTGAGGAATTTCATCCGGGCAGGAGTATTGAAAAAGAGGTCACAGACCCGGATGGTGGTGCCGACGCCTCGCGCACCCGGCTCGATGGGCTGCTCTTCCCCGCCCTCAATACGGTAGAGGGAAGCGCACTCGTCGGCCTCGGTGCGGGTGAGCACTTCGACGCGGGCCACGCTGGCGATAGAGGCCAACGCTTCGCCGCGGAAGCCCAGCGTGTGGATACTGGTGAGGTCGTCTTCCGTCCGAATCTTACTGGTGGCATGGCGGATGAAAGCCGTGGGGATGTATTTTGCCTCGATGCCGGTGCCGTTGTCGCTGATTTCAATCAGACGAACGCCGCCCGACTCGATCGAGACGGTGATTTGAGACGCACCGGCGTCGATGGAGTTTTCCAGAAGCTCCTTGACGACCGATGCGGGCCGCTCAACCACCTCACCGGCGGCAATAAGTTCTGCCGTGTGCTTGTCGAGAACGTGTATCTCTGCCATTCGTTTCCCTCCGTTTCAAATAAAATCAGCCATTCAGGCTGCCGCTCAGGGTCTTTTTCAGCTCATACAGGAAATTCAGTGCCTCGATGGGGGTCAGGGTCTCAACGTCCAATGCCTCGAGCTTTTCCATCATCTCGCTGGGGACGGCAGGCGAAGAATACTCCTGCAGGGCGTCGAAATCCATCTGCTCCACCTTGTTCTTCGGAGCAGACGCTTCCAGAGTGCGCAGCACCTCGTGGGCGCGGCGCGTCACGGTGCCGGGCAGACCGGCCAGCTTCGCCACCTCGATGCCGTAGCTGTCGTCGGCGGGGCCGCGAATGATGCGGCGGAGGAAAGTGATGTCCTCTCCCCTCTTTTTGACCGCGATGTTGTAGTTTTTGACGCCCTCGATGGCCCCTTCCAGGTCAGTCAGCTCGTGGTAATGGGTGGCGAAGAGGGTCTTGCAGCCGAGGCCCTTGGCCGGGTCGGAGATGTGCTCCACGACGGCCCGGGCGATGCTCATGCCGTCGAAAGTAGAGGTGCCGCGGCCAATTTCGTCCAGCACAACGAGGCTCTTGGGTGTGGCGTTCTTGAGAATTTCGGCCACCTCGGTCATCTCGACCATGAAGGTGGACTGGCCGGCGGCAAGGTCGTCCGATGCGCCAATGCGGGTAAAGATGGCATCCACGACGCCCACATGACAGCTGGACGCTGGGACGAAGGAGCCGATCTGTGCCATCAGAGCGATAAGGGCGTTCTGGCGCATATACGTCGATTTGCCTGCCATATTCGGGCCAGTGATGATGAGACAGCGGTCAGTGGTGCAGTTGAGCCTGGTATCGTTGGGGACGAAGAGGCTGCCTTTCAGCATCTGCTCGACCACCGGGTGGCGGCCCTCGGTGATGGTCAGCTCGTCGCTGTCATCCACCACAGGGCGGCAGTAGTTGTTTTCAGCGGCCACCTGCGCCAGCGCCGCCAGCACGTCCAGCTCGGCCACAGCATTTGCCGTCCGCTGGATGCGGTCGAGCTGACCGCCGATCGTTTCCAGCAGTTCCGAGAAGAGCCGGTGCTCCAGCGCAATGAGACGCTCATGCGCACCTAAAATCTTGCTTTCCAGCTCTTTCAGCTCCTGGGTGATATAGCGCTCACCGGAGGTGAGGGTCTGCTTGCGGATATAGGTCTCGGGGACCATGGATTTATAGGAGTTGCTGACTTCGATGTAGTAGCCGAAGACGTGATTGTAGCCGATTTTCAGCTTGGGGATGCCGGTCTCCTGCCGCAGGCGCGTTTCCAGCTGAGCGAGGACGCCCTTGGTGTTGTCGCGGATGGAGCGCAGCTCGTCTACCTCGGGGTGGTAGCCTTTGGCGATGACGCCGCCGTCCTTGAGGGTGGAGGGCGCTTCCGGGTCGATGGCGGCAAGGATGGCCGTCTTCACATCGTCCAGCAGGTCGATTTGTCCCGCAAGCGCAGTCAACTCCGGGCAGCTGCAGCTCTCGGCCTGCGCCCGCAGTTCCGGCAGGCGCTCACAGGTCTGGGCCATCGTGTAGATCTCCTTGGGGGTGGCGGAGCCGTAGACCGCGCGGGTCATCAGGCGCTCGAGGTCAGCGATGTAGTGGAGCTGTTCGATCAAATCGCCCCGCTGCATGGTCTGGTTCACGAGGCTTTCCACCGCGTTGAGGCGGCGGTTGATGGCGGCGCTGGAAATGAGCGGCTGCTCGATCCAGCTGCGGAGCATCCGCTTGCCCATGGCGGTGCTGGTCTTGTCCAGCACCCAGAGCAGCGTTCCCCGCTTTTCGCGGCCCCGCAGCGTCTCGGTGAGCTCGAGGTTGGCCCGGGTGACCTGCGACAGCCGCATGAACTGGGCTTCATTATACGTGATGACCGTTTTCAGGCGCTCGACGCCTTTAATTTGCGTATCATGGAGATATTCCAGCAGCGCGGCCATTGCAAAGCGGACAAGGCCGTCTTCTGTGATACCGGTCTTTGCGGCCCAGTCGCGGCCAAACTGGTTCTCGAGGGAGATGGCCACGAGGCCCGGGGCGTACCGCTCCTCTTCCACCAGCTCGACGGCGCAGTTCATATTTTTTTTGATGTAGGCAGTGATCTCCCGGCAGTCCAGCAGGCCCGGATTCATCAGCACCTCGCTGGGGTTGTAGCGGCAGAGTTCCGCAATGACCGCCGGGGCGATCTTCTCTCGCTTGAGCTCTGTGATATGGGCCGTGCCGGTGGAAACGTCCGCGAAGCAGAGGCCTGCTGCACCGCCTTTCAGGAAAACACTCGCAATATAGTTGTTTTTGTCATCCTGAAGCATACTGCTCTCAATGACGGTGCCGGGCGTGACCACGCGGATGATGTCGCGCTTGACGAGGCCCTTGGCCTTTGCCGGGTCTTCCACCTGCTCACAGATGGCGACCTTATAGCCCTTCGAGATGAGGCGGGCCACATAGCCCTCGTAGCTGTGGAATGGTACGCCGCACATGGGCGCACGCTCTTCAAGGCCGCACTGCTTGCCCGTGAGGGTCAGATCCAACTCCCGCGAAGCTGTGAGCGCATCGTCGAAGAACATCTCGTAGAAGTCACCGATGCGGTAGAATAGAATCTCATCCTTATGTTGTTTTTTGATCTCCAGATATTGCTGCATCATGGGCGAAAGCTCTGCCATGACCGTTCACCTTCCTCCCCTAGTTGTCGGTTTGCCATCCAAAACCGCCTGTTGCAAGCAAAACGCGGCCCTGCATTGCACAGCCGCGTTTTGTGTTTCATGGTTTAAGCCTTAGTGGCAGCCGCCGCAGGTGGAGCAGCTACCGGTGCAGGAAGCGGAAGGCTCCTGCACGGTCATGGGGTCGCCGCCGTTCATTGCAGTGTTGATGATGGCGTCGATATAGTTCACGAGGGCCTCACAGTCGCGCTTTGCCTCGTTGTAGGCCACCATGCCGTCGTCGGCCATGATCTTGCCGTAGAGGTCGTTCACCTTCTGGTTCAGCTCGGCGATGCGCTCATCGCTGCGCTCGGGCTTGCCGATCTCGTTGTTCAGGTCCATACGGGCCAGATTGAACTCACCGATAAGGTTCTGCAGTTCCTCGTCCTTGTCGTTCATCTTGCGGGCCTGGTCCATAGCCAGATAGCGGGAGTCGGTCTGAAGTGCCATGGCGGCACGCTTGAAAAGGTCGATGCAATCCATTGTAATAGTCTCCTTTTATCGTTCCTGTGTTATATATTAGGATGGTGTATCCAGAATATCATTATTCAACCAATTCGCCCAGCAGGACGGTGGCACGGGCGCCCGTGAGGCGCACCATTGCATAGCTGCCCATGAGGGCGGGGTCAGCCTTGAACTCGACGGTAAGGTTGTTGTCGAGACGGCCCGAGAGGGTGCCTTCATTGCGGCCATAGCCCTCCACGAGGACGCGGACGGTCTGGCCCACCTGAGCCTTCACGAGGGCCATTGCGATGTCGTCCTGAACTTTGAGCAGGCGGGTCATACGGTCGGTCTTCTCCTTGCGAGGGGTGGGGTCGGGCATATCTGCCGCCTTGGTGCCGGTGCGCTTGGAGTAGATGAAGGTGAACAGCTGCATATAGCCCACCTTCTGCACCAGCTCAAGGGTCTTCTGGAAGTCCTCTTCGGTCTCACCGGGGAAGCCCACGATGATGTCACTGGAGAAGGTAATGCCGGGGACCTTCTTCCGGGCATACTCGATGAGTTCGAGGTAGTGCTCCACGGTATAGCGACGGTTCATCTGGACGAGCAGACGGTCAGATCCGCACTGCACCGGCAGATGCAGATGCTTGCAGATCTTCGGCTGGGCCGCGATGGTGTCGATGAGCTTGAAGCTGGCGTCCTTCGGGTGGCTGGTCATGAAACGGATGTGGTAGTCGCCCGGGACGGTGCAGAGCAGGTTGAGCAGGTCGGAGAAATCCACCTGCTCCTCGAGGCCCTTGCCGTAGCTGTTGACATTCTGGCCCAGAAGGGTGATCTCCTTATATCCTGCCTCCACGAGACTCTTGAACTCGGCGAGGATGTCGCCGGGCTTGCGGCTCTTTTCGCGGCCGCGGACATAAGGCACGATGCAGTAGGTGCAGAAGTTGTCACAGCCATACATGATGGGCAGCCAGGCACGGAACTCGCTCTCACGGCGGATGGGGATATTCTCCACGATGACGGGGCGCTGAGCCGGCTCCATGAGCACCCGCTTGTGCTTCTGCAATTTCTGAGCGATGAGCTGGGGCAGCGTGTCGATGCCGTCCACACCGAACACGAGGTCCACGTAGGGGTAGCTCTGGCGCAGCTTTTCTACAACGTGCTTCTGGTTGGCCATGCAGCCGCAGAGGCCGATGATGAGGCCGTGCTTCTTCTCTTTCAGGCCCTTCAGAGCGCCCACGTTACCGAAAACACGCTGCTCGGCGTGCTCACGGACGGCGCAGGTGTTGAAAAGGATGAGGTCGGCGTCCTCAGGTTTGTCACACAGGCCGTAGCCGATGTCCATCAGCACACCCTTGATGCGCTCGCCGTCGTTGACATTCTGCTGGCAGCCGTAGCTGTGGACGAAGGCCAGCGGCGGGGTGTCATAGGCCAGCTTGACCAGCTCTGCCGCCGCGTTGTTATGTTCAAATGCTATGTACTCCAATGAAACCATCCTTCTCTGCCGCTGGGGACACACCTCCGGCAGCAGACATACTGATACTATAAAGAAAGCTCTTTATAGTATACCCTTTTTGGCCTTGGAGGGCAAGAGTTTATTTTTACTGAGCCTGCTTGCCGGCGCACGCCTCGCACAGGCCGAACAGCACCACGGCACAGTCCTGCACGACGCCCTTCTGGTTGCGCACCAGCTTCATCACCTGCTTTTCGTCCACGTCAGCGTCCACGACGCCGCCGCAGCAGTTGCAGTAGAGGTGGCTGTGCCAGCCCAGAGTGTGGTCGAAGCGGTCAGCCTTGCCCGGGATGGAGACGCGGCGGACGCGGCCTGCATCTACGAGGCTGTTGAGGTTGCGGTAGACGGTACCAAGGCTCAGGCCGGGACATTCCTTGGCTGCGAGGTCGAAAATCTCCTCGGCAGTAGGGTGGTCGCAGAGCTGCTCCACTTTCTGCAGTACCAGCTCGCGCTGTTTGGAATAACGCATGGTCTTTCTCCTTTTTATGATGGGGTGTGTATCGGGATAAAGGCCGGGTTCAGAGCTTGTCTTCCCCCTTGATCTTCGCCCAGTAGGCCCGGGCGGCCTGTTCGGTGCGGTTGTCGCCGAACGTATAGTATTTCACGTCCTTGAGCAGGTCGGGCAGATATTGCTGGTCCACCCAGTGGTTCTCATAGTCGTGGGCGTACTTGTAGTTCTGGCCCTTGACGGCAGCATCCTCGCCGTCGAAGTGCTTGTTCTGCAGCTGGCGCGGGATGGGGCCGGTACGCCCCGCCTGCACATCGGCGATGGCCGCATTGATGGCATCATGGGCGCTGTTGGATTTCGGGCTGGTTGCCACGAGAATGACAGCATCGGCCAGCGGGAGCCGGGCTTCCGGCAGACCCACCATGTTGGCTGCGTCCACTGCCGCCTTGACGATGGGGATGATCTGCGGGTATGCAAGGCCCACGTCCTCACAGGCGCAGACCATCAACCGGCGGCAGGCCGAGGGCAGGTCGCCCGCTTCCAGCAGACGAGCCAGGTAGTGGAGGGCGGCGTTGGGGTCGGAGCCGCGCATGGACTTCTGGTAGGCCGACACAATGTCGTAGTGGTCGTCGCCGTCCCGGTCGTACCGCATGGCCGTGCGGCGGGTGACCTGCTGTATCATCTCGAGGGTGATGTGCTTTCCAGTTTCGTCCACGGGGGCCGCCGTCACCACGAAATCGAGACAACCCAGCGCCTTGCGCAGGTCGCCGCCCGCACTCTCGGCGAGGTAGGCGCAGGCGTCCTCGTCCATCACGACAGGCTGTGATTCCGACTCCGAGAGCTTTTTCAGGGCGTTGCGGATGCCCCGCTCCACATCGGCGGCGGAGAGGGACTTGAACTCAAACACCGTACAGCGGGACAGCAGTGCATTATAGATGTAAAAGTAAGGGTTCTCGGTGGTGGATGCAATGAGGGTGACAGAACCGTCCTCGATGCACTCCAGAAGGCTCTGCTGCTGCTTTTTGTTGAGGTACTGTATCTCGTCGAGGTAGAGCAGGATGCCCCCTGCCCCGGCCAGCGTGCCGATGTCCTTCAGCACTGCTTTGATGTCGCCGGTGCCGCAGGAAGTACCGTTGAGCTTATGGAGGGTCATGCCGCTGTTCTCGGCGATGATGCGGGCAACGGTGGTCTTGCCCGTGCCGGAGGGACCGTAGAAGATCATGTTGGGGATACGTCCGCTCTCTATGGTGCGGCGGAACACCTGTCCCTCGGCCAGAAGATGCTGCTGGCCGCAGACATCAGCCAGCGTTTTGGGGCGCAGACGCTGCGCCAGCGGTTCGTTCATAGGTCTTCCCTCCAAAAATGATCATGAGAATCCTTCTCTTTTATAGTATAGCGCATTTTGCACGCCGCGGCAAGAGAAATAATGAAAATGATTCTCAGATAAACGACAAAGCATTTACAAATTTCGCAAAACATGATATGCTTGTGCCATTCCAATCAAGAAACGAGGGGAAATGTATGCGCGGAAAGAATGTCTCCGCCGAAGACCTGACGGCCAAAAAAGAGCTGGCTCTGGAGGTCATCCGGCGGCTCAAGGCGGAGTATCCCGACGCAGGCTGCACGCTGGACTACGACCACGCCTGGCAGCTGCTGGTGAGCGTCCGGCTGGCGGCCCAGTGTACCGACGCCCGGGTGAATATCGTGGTGCAGGACCTGTTTGCAAAATATCCGTCGGTGGCCGCGCTGGCCGAGGCAGAGCCCGAGGACATCGAAGCCATCGTCAAACCCTGCGGGCTGGGCCGCAGCAAGGCCCGGGACATCTCAGCCTGTATGCGGATGCTGCGGGACAAGTACGACTGCAAGGTACCTACGACCTTTGAGGAACTGCTGGCACTGCCCGGCGTGGGCCGCAAGAGCGCGAACCTCATCATGGGCGACGTGTTCGGCAAGCCCGCCATCGTCACCGACACCCACTGCATCCGCCTGTGCAACAAGATCGGCCTTGTGGACGGCATCAAGGAACCGCAGAAGGTGGAGATGGCGCTCTGGAAGATCGTCCCGCCCGAAGAGGGCAGTGATCTGTGCCACCGTTTCGTGATGCATGGCCGGGCCGTCTGCAATGCCCGGAAGCCGGAGTGCGAAAAATGCTGTCTTTCGGACATCTGCCGCTGCGCGCGGGAGGAAGCATCCAACGTCTGATTTTACATATTTCAGGAGGTTTTTCTTATGTTTAGTTTTATCTTCAGTCTTCTCATCGGTGCGCTGGCCGGTTCCATTGCAGGCCGCATCATGGGCAGTGAGACCAGCGCCCTGCGCAACATCGTGCTGGGCATCCTGGGCAGCTTTGTGGGCGGCATCCTCTTCGGCCTCGTGGGCCTGTCCGCTACCGGCCTCGTGGGTGAGATCATCGTCTCGGTCATCGGCGCCTGTGTCTGCATCTGGGCTGGCCGCAAGCTGTTCAAGTAAGCAGTCCATCTTGAAAATGCCACAGCTTTCAGGGGTGAAAGCTGTGGTTTTTTCGTTTCAGACCGATGTCATTTTCTCTCGAACTATGCTATAATAGGGTTTGTGTTTGAAATTGGAAAGGAGCTTTTCTCATGGAAACTACGCATGAGTCGTCGAAACAGACTCTCTGCTCCGCACAGCCCGCCAAACCCTACGCTTTCAGCCGCAAGGTGTTCTGCGAGGGGATGCGGGACGGTGTGCCGATCGCGCTGGGGTATTTTGCGGTGTCGTTCTCGCTGGGCATCGCGGCCCGGACGGCGGGCTTTACACCCCTGCAGGGCTTCGTGGCCAGCCTGCTCAACAATGCTTCGGCGGGCGAGTACGCCGCCTTTGCCCTCATTGCCAGCGGCGCGACCTATCTCGAGGTAGCAATCATCACCCTCATCGCCAACGCCCGCTATCTGCTGATGAGCTGTGCACTGGCCCAGCGGTTCGCCCCCGGTACACCGTTTTTCCACCGGCTTATCATCGGCTATGACGTCACTGACGAGCTGTTCGGCATCACCATCGCCCGGCCGGGTTATCTGAACCCCTTCTACACCTACGGTGCCATCGCGCTGGCCGCGCCGGCGTGGGCTTCGGGTACGGCGCTGGGCATCATCGCGGGCAATCTGCTGCCCCTGCGGGCCGTCAGCGCACTGAGCGTGGCGCTCTACGGCATGTTCCTCGCCATCATCATTCCTCCGGCCCGGAAGGATAAGATCGTGGCCGCGCTGGTGGCCATCAGCTTTGCGCTGAGCTTTGCCTGCACCTATCTGCCGGGCATTTCCGCCCTGTCGGACGGCACCCGCACCATCATCCTGACAGTGGCCATTTCCTGCGCAGGTGCGCTGTTATTTCCCGTCAAGACCCAGAGTGAGGAGGCTGAACAATGATTCGCAGCAACTGGCTTTACATCGCAGTGATGTTCGCCGTATCCTACACCATCCGCATCCTGCCGCTGACCCTCATCCGGAAGCCCATCAAAAACCAGTTCATCCAGTCGTTCTTGTACTACGTCCCTTACGTCACTCTGGCGGTCATGACCTTCCCGGCCATCGTCAACGCCACCCAGAGTCCGGCAGCTGGTGCGGTGGCGCTGGTGGTAGGCATTGCGGCGGCATGGTTCGGGGCCAGCCTGTTCCAGGTGTCAGTGGCCTGCTGCGCCGTCGTCTTCGTGCTGGAACTGTTCCTTGTTCACTGAGGTGACTGCCCTATGAAACGAGTTCTTGTGACCGGCGCAGGCGGCTTTGTGGGCGCGCGCATCCTCGATATGTGGCGGGGGAAGTTTGCGCTCTGTGCCTTCCCGTCCGACACCCTGCGCACTGCCGACGAAAACGCGGTACTGCGCTTCATTTTAAAGGAGCACCCGGACGTCATCGTCCACACAGCGGCCCTCTCCAACACCCAGTACTGCCAGCAGGAGCCGGAGGACTCCTTCCGCGCCAACGTCCTGCTGCCCGAGTGGATAGCGAAGGGAGCGGAGGAGGTGGGCGCAAAGCTGCTCTCCTGCAGCTCCGACCAGGTGTATGCAGGCGTGACGCAGCGGGGGGCGCTGGCGGAGACGCTGCCCCTCTCCCCTTCCAACGTCTACGGACAGCACAAGTTCGAGGCCGAGGCCCGGGTTCTGGCCCGCTGCCCGGATGCTGTGGCTCTCCGCCTGCCCTGGATGTACGACCTCCCGGGCTATCATCTGCCCATCCGGGGCAACCTGCCGCTGAACATCCTGAAAGCGGCAAAGACCGGTGAAGTGCTGCGCTTTTCGCGCAATGACTACCGTGGCGTGGGCTATGTGCGGGAGGTCATCGAGAACCTCGTCCCTGCGATGGAGCTGCCCGGCGGCGTCTACAACTTCGGCAGCGAGTGCGACGGAGATATGGTCGAGACAGCACGATGCTTCGCCAATTTACTGCAGGTGGATGTAAAGATCGAGGAATCCGATCTCCCCCGCAACCTCGCGATGGATACCGGGAAGCTCCGGGCTCACGGCATCGAGTTTTCCTCGACGTGGGGCGCACTTCGGGTGTGTCTCGGGGATTACCGGCTTGGATATTTGATGTAAAAAAGGAAGGGACTGTCTTGGGCAGTCCCTTTCCTTTTTATTATTTCCACAGATTTGCCGCGATCAGCTCCAGCACACTTCCCGCGATGCAGCGCGCCTTATCGGAGATGAGGAAGCAGTTTTCCAGCTCCCCCCGGCGGGGGTCCACGTCAGCCACCTTGAAGTCGGGCGTGACGGGGTAGCCATCCCGCAGCAGACCGCGCAGGATGCCCGCGATGCGGGTCGTCACCGGAGTGCGGATGCCGTCTGGCGTTTCGATTTCTGCGATTGTTTCACCCGCCGACACAATATCTCCGATGGCACACACATTCCGGAAGATACCGGCCTTTTCTGCGTGGATGACACGCTCAGCGCCATAGCCGCCGATGACTCCGGGGACGCCCGTGTTGGGGATGGCCGCACCCTCCCGGATGATACGGCCCAGACGGTGGCCGCGCTTGGTCTCCACCACGAAATCAACATCCACACCGGCATTAAAACCCGGGCCGAGCGCGATGGTCAGCGGAGCCATATCACGCGTTGTTCCAAGATTTTTCTTTGCAAGGATGGCATCAACGAGCGCGGCAGGCTGCACCTGCGGGATGAGTTCTCCCTTCGGGTCCACCATCACCGGCACGTCGCCGCGCTGCCAAACCACAACGGCCTCATCCAGCGTTTTTACAAGGGCAGCGCGCATTCCCTCAACGACAGCCCCGCCCTCATACACGGCCTCACTCACCGAGACCTGGCGGCGGATGGCGGCAGGATGCTCTGCCTCGAGCACGAGCACTTTCAATCCCGCCGACCACAGCCGATGGATGGTGCCGGTGGCGAGGTCGCCGCCGCCGCGCACCAGGATGACGTCATCACGCTTCATTATTTTCTTCCTCCTTGAGCAGCTGCAGGAACACGTTCATCGAGCCGCCGCAGGCAGCCAGCGCCGCATCGTCCTCTTTTGCGCTGGCCGAATACTCTGCCAGCTGGCAGGGTGCAGCCTCGCCTGCCTGCATTTTTGATGCAAGCTGCTGCACACGGTATTCCATAATGCCGCCGCCCACACTGCCCACGGATCTGCCGTCCGGCAGCACCAACATCTTTGCTCCCACCTCCCGGGGGGTCGAACCGTGGCGGGAAACGATGGTCACAAGGACAGGAGCCTTTCCCTGTCCCGTGCAGGCATCCAGCGCATTCAGCAGCTCGGGCGGGAAACCTTCCGTCTGCTGACGGCCATTTTTCACTTCAACGATCTCCGCGAGGATGGATAGTGCGATTTCCTGCGCTGTCTGTGCCTTGATGGCGAGGCCGATGGGAGCGTGGAGTGACTCAGCCTTTTCCGGGGCAGTTCCGGCCTCGATGAGCTGGCGGCGGACAAGGGCCGACCGGCTTCGGCTGCCCAGCATACCAACGTAGGCAAATCGTTTCTTGTATATTTCGGTAAGGCATTCCACGTCGAAGGAGTGGGCGCGGGTGGCGACAACAAAGTAGGTCTCCGCACTGCCCTCCACCTGCGTAAGATTTTCGGCATAAGGACCGCAGAGGACCTTTTCGGCCCCGGCACGGCGAAGGGCGTCAGCGTACTCCGGCCGCTCCTCGAGACCGGTGACGGGCAGGCCCAGCATCACGGCCAGCCGGACGACGGACTCGGCCACATGGCCTCCGCCGCAGATGACGAGCCGGGGCGCGCCTCCGAATTTCTCGACGAAGATCCGCTTATTTTCCAGAGTCAGGATGCCGCTTGCACCACATCCGGCCAGCGCCGGGAGATTCCGGGCCAGCAGCCCCTCCGGTCTTGAGGGCCAGACGGGTACGCCTTCACAAAGAAGAAGCCGCGCTCCGCTTTCCGGCCCTTCCAGTACGGAGGCCAGCGTATGCTGCCCCTGTGTGCTGCGCAAAGCGTCCAAAAACTCACGAATCGACATAGAATTTCTCCATTATGGTTTATTGCTCCACCGGTGTGGCAGCATCGTAGCCTGCATCGTTCAGCTGAGACTGCCACGCCTGCCAGTCCTCGGGCAGCATCCGCCAGCCGAGCCCGCAGCCTGCCGTGATCTCACTGGGCAGCGGGATGAGCCGCCCCGGGATCCCCCGGGCGGCGCACTCTTTCTCCCAGCCCATCGCGCGGGCAGTAGAGGCAAACGAAAGAACGATATATTGTCTTTTGCGGCGCATATCAGCCCTCCTCGGCCAGCTCACAGACCGCCTCGGCGGCTCTGAGCACCTCGGCCTCTGTGTTCTGGTGGGAGAAGCTGAATCGCACCATCCCTTGCTCCACGGTGCCGAGGGCTTTATGGATGAGGGGCGCACAATGAGCGCCCGCCCGGACACAGATGCCGTAGTCCTCCCAGAGGATGTCGGCGGCACGGGCTGCGTCTGCATCCCCGAAGTTTAGGGAGACGATGGGCGCACGGTCTGTTTCGTCGAAACTGCCGTAAATTTTCACGTCGGGAGCATGGACGATTTTCTCATAAAACAGGCGTGTCAGGGCCATTTCTTTTTCATGCAGAACCTCGACGCCCTGCGAAAGTATCCACTCTACGCCTGCCCCGAGGCCCGCGAGGCCGGGAACATTCAGCGTCCCCGCTTCCAGCGCTGTGGGCATTTGAGAAGGATGCGTTTCGTCGAAACTGTGGATACCGCTGCCGCCCACCACAAGGGGGGCCATGGTCAGCCCGGGGCGGACATACAGCCCGCCGGTCCCCTGCGGACCCAGCAGCGCCTTGTGTCCGGTGAAACAGAGAACATCCACCCCCAGCGCCTGCACGTCGATGGGCCGTGCGCCTGCGGTCTGGGCCGCATCCACGACAAGCGTAAGACCGTGCTTTTTTGCAAAAGCGGAGACGAACGCAAGGTCCGTAAGATTGCCTGTGACGTTGGAAGCATGCGTCACCACGACAAGGCGGGTATTGGGGCGGAGAAATTTTTCGAACTGCTCATACCGCAGCCGCCCGGTGTCGTCCACCTCCACAAAACTCACTTCTGCCCCCTGCTCCCGCAGGCGATAGAGCGGCCGCAGTACTGAGTTGTGCTCGCAGACCGTTGTGATAACATGGTCGTCGGGGCGGACGAGGCCGCAGAGCGCTGTATTGAGCGCCTGGGTCACGTTGGCCGTGAAAGCAATGCAGTCCGGGCTTTCCGCATGGAGAAGTGTTGCAAGTGTCTCACGGGCATGGTAGACGATACGGGCCGCGTGAAGGGTCGGCTCATGCGCCCCGCGGCCCGGATTGCCCGCATGTTCCAGTGCATCCAGCATAGCCTGGCCCACGCAGGGCGGCTTTTGCAGGGTGGTGGCGGCGTTGTCGAGGTAGATCACGGCTTGACCACGTTCCCGGCGTTCAGCATCTTCTCGGCGATAACGTACATATTCGTCACGCCGCCTACGGCCAGCTTCTCAGTCAGGCCGTAGAAGTTCAGGCAGGTGCCGCAGGTGAGGATCTCAACGCCCTCAGCCTCCAGCGCCTTGAGGTCGTCCAGCATGGGCGAACCCTCGCAGGTGAGGTGCGCACCGCTGTTATAGAGGAGGATGGTCTTGGGCAGCTTGTCCTGCTGGGTCAGCGAGAAGATAAAAGCCTTCAGCAGAGTCTTGCCCAGCTCCTCAGCACCCTCGCCCATCTTGTCGGACGCGAGGACCACCACCGTATCGGTGCGGGCGTCAGGGGCGCAGGCCGGAGCTTCCTCTTCTTCTGCCGCAGGCTCACCCACGGTGAACAGAACGCGGTATTCCCGCTCGGCCAGCTTTTCGGCGGCAGACCGGTAGCCTTTCTGCTGGGCCATTTTGGTGAGGTTCTGGACGGCGATCTCGTTGTCCACGAGCACTTCGACTTCGCCTGCGCCATTTAGTTCAGCAATCGCTTTCTTTGCCTTCACTACAGGCAGCGGGCAAGCGTCCCCTCTGGCATCAACTTTCAGCATAGTTTTCCCTCTCTATCGTATGTTTTATTCAGGATAGGACACAACTATTTCGGCGTCCTGCTTCTCTGTGATCTCTCCCACGATTTGTGCGGGGAGGCCGGCTTTTTGCAGCTCGTCCCGGAGGTGTTCAGCCTCTTCCGGAGCCACGGCAAGCAGCAGTCCGCCCGAGGTCTGGGGGTCGAACAAAATTTCCTGCATGGCAAACGGCACATTTTCGAACTGGACGAAAGGCCCGGTGTGGTTTCGGTTGCGCTGACCGGCGGCGGTATAAAGGCAGTCGTCAGCGGCCTGCCACGCACCCGGAAGGACCGGCACAGCGCTGCCGTCGATACGGCAGGACAGCCGCCCGCCCATCATCTCGTGGAGGTGGCCGAGGAAGCTGAACCCGGTCACATCGGTGGCCGCGTGAACATCATAGCTTCGACTTATCTCGGCGGCAGACTTGTTCAGAGTCGTCATGGAGGCCACGGCGGCGTCCATGGCGCCGGGGGCAGCTTCGCCCACGCGGTTGGCTGTGCAGATGAGGCCCACCCCCAGCGCCTTGGTGAGGATGAGCTTGTCGCCGGGCTTTCCCGTATCATTAGCAGTGAGGCGGCGGGGGTCCACGAGACCGGTGACGGACAGGCCGTACTTCACACCGGTGTCGGCGATGGAGTGGCCTCCCGCGAGGATGCCCCCCGCCTCGGCCACTTTTTCTGCGCCGCCGCGTAAGATCTCACCGAGGATGTTCAGATCCATGCTCTCAGGGAAGCAGACGAGATTCAGTGCAGTCTTTACCTCGCCGCCCATGGCGTAAACGTCACTGAGGGCGTTTGCCGCCGCGATCTGGCCGAAAGTGTAGGGGTCATCCACCATCGGCGGGAAGAAGTCCACCGTCTGCACCAGCGCGATGTCGTCGGTGATGCGGTAGACAGCCGCATCGTCCCGGCTGTCGTAGCCCACGAGAAGGTCAGGGTCTTTCTCACCCCGGGGCAGCTTTTCCAGAATATGGCTCAGCACTCCCGCGCCGAGCTTGGCGGTACAGCCGCCGCCCGTGCAGAAGACGATTTTGTCCTCTTTTGCCATCAGGCTCTCTCCTCTTCCTCGAAGTGTGTCAAATATCCTGTTACATCGTAATTTTCTTTCAAGATGGCAAGTGTCTGTTCCCCTGCTGTACGGCGGGCCTCGTCGTCGGCCTGATTGAGGACGGCGTAGAATTTCCGCGTGCCGACGCACTTTCTTCCACCTGCTTCACTTACCAGCAGTTTTGCCAGCAGAGCGGGCGTCAGGGGCGTCTCGGGCGGCACGGCCAGCAAGGTGCAGGCCGCTTCAAGGCGGAAGCAGACGTCTTGCAGTGGTTTCCCCACCGCCGACAGCCCGGCTGCCACCATCACGATGTCGCTTGACCGCAGGAGCACCGGCTCATGAGCGGCCGGAGCCTTGCAGGGATGGCGCTTCGCTCCGTCAGCCTCAAGCAAAACAGTGTCGGCCTCGGCCATCCAGTCGTCCAGATAGGGCGGCATGGTCAGCTTCCCGCCTTCGGCAGGCACCCCCGACACGGCGTAGGTACCAGCCTGCCAGAGGGCGTCCCGCGCCGCCTCATCAGTGGCGTAGTTTGCGTCCGGACGCTGGATGTGGGTCGTGGTGGAGACGAGCACCCGCTGTCCCTGCGCCGAATACCAGCGGGCCAGCGCATAGAGCAATGTTGTCTTCCCTCCGCCGCCCACGAGGGAGATAACATGTCCAGTTTCTCCGAGGAATGGCAGAGCCTCGAGGCCGGTCATCAGACCGCACCCTCTTTTTCGGCCACTGCCATTGCGATTTTTTCGGGCGTGATGGGCAGCTCGTAGAAACGGGTGCCGATGGCGTTGTAGATGGCATCCGAGATGGCAGGAAGCGGCGTGTTGATGACCACTTCGCCGATGGATTTCGCACCAAACGGGCCGTTGGGCTCATAGCTGTTCTCGAACTCGACCCGGACCTTGCCCACGTCCACACGGGTGGGGATCTTATACTGCATGAGCGAATTCTCCATGGGCCAGCCGCGCTGGTCGTAGGTGACGTTCTCGGTGAGGGTCATGCCGATGCCCTGCAAAATACCGCCCTCGGCCTGCACCCGGGTGAGGTTCGGGTTGATGGGGGTGCCGCAGTCCACGCAGGCGTCAAATTCCAGCAGCTTTACTTCGCCGGTCTCGGTGTCCACTTCCACCTCGGCCGCGCCCACCATGTAGGGCGGAGGCGACAGGGGCGACATGTGGGTCTCGGTGACTTCCAGCGGGATGTCGTGGCCGAACATGGAAGCCGTGGCAATATCACCCAGCGAGACAGATTTAGACGGGTCAGCCGAGGTAAATACCGTTTTACCGTCAAATTCTACGTCATTTTCGCTGCAATCCAGCAGCTGTGCGCCCAGCTTGCAGATCTGGCTCCGCAGCTTCAGCGCGCACTTCTCAACGGCTTTGCCGGTGATGTAGGTGGTGCTGGACGCGTAGGAGCCGGAATCGTAGGGCGAGGTGTCAGTGTCCGCACCGAAGACCGTGATATTGTCGAGGCCGCATTCCAGCACCTCGGCAGCAATTTGGGCCAGCGTGGTGTCGCAGCCGGTACCCATATCAGCGGCACCGATGAGCAGGGTGTAGAAGCCCTCGTCGTTGACTTTCAGGGTCGCGCTGCCCACGTCCATGCCCGAGATGCCGGAGCCCTGCATCGCCATGCCCATGCCGACGGCACGGATCTTCCCGTTGCCCATGTCGCGGCGGGGATACTTTTCGTTCCAGTTTATCATCTCGTGGACCTTTGCAAGGCACCGGTCGAGGGTGCAGCTGGTGTTCACCGCACCGTAGTAGGCGGGCATGACGTCGCCCTCGTGGACGATGTTCATTTCCCTGATCTTGAAGGGGTCCATATGGAGCTTCGCGGCCAGCTCGTTGACGGCAGATTCCACCGCGAACAGGCCCTGGGTCGCGCCGTAGCCGCGGTATGCGCCCGCCGACATATGGTTGGTATAGACCACATCATAGGTAAAGCGGAAAGCCTCAGCGTTGCTATAGAGCGGGATGGATTTATGTCCCGAAAGTCCCACCGTCGTGGGGCCGTGCTCGCCATAAGCGCCGGTGTTGGAGAGGGTGTAGAGGTCGAGGCCCCGGATGCGGCCATCCTTGTTTGCGCCGAGGCGAAGATGGATCTCCATCTCATGGCGGGGCGTGGAGGCGATTTGGCTCTCCTCCCGGGTGAAGATGAGCTTTGAGGGCTTCCTGGTCTTCCAGGTCACGAAGGCCGGGTAGACCTCGCAGACAGCCGTCTGCTTCGCGCCGAAGCCGCCGCCGATGCGGGGCTTCGTCACACGCACCATGGACTTCGGGATGTGAAGCGCGTTTGCAATGATGCGGCGGGCGTGGAAGACGATTTGAGTCGAGCTCAAGACGTTCAGCCGGCCATAGAGGTCGATGCTGCAATAGGTGCGGAAGGTCTCCATCATGGCCTGCTGACAGGCTTTGGTATGGTAGACATGGTCGATGACCACATCGCAGTCGGCCAGCACGGCGTCGATGTCGCCGCTGCCGCACTCGTCGTGGGCGCAGAGGTTGCGCTTGTTATCGCCCCCCACAGGGCAGAGGCTCTCCCAGTTGTCTTCCGGATGGACGAGGATGGGGTTATCCTTTGCGGTGTGGTAGTCGAGCACAGGTTCCAGCACCTCATACTCGACCTTTATCATTTTCAGCGCCTTATCGACGCATTTATCGTCTTTGCCTGCCACGATGGCCACCACGTCGCCCACAAAGCGTACGTGGCGGTCGATGAGAAGGCGGTCATAGGGGCTGGCCTCGGGGTAAGTCTGGCCGGCCTGGGTGTAGCGGCGGGCATCCTGCGGCACGTCCTCCCAGGTGAAGATGGCCTCAATGCCCGGCACCTTCTTCGCCACAGCCGTATTGATGCTCTTCACGATGGCGTTGGCGTGGGGAGAGCGCAGGAGCTTCACGATGAGGCAGTCGGCGGGGACGAGGTCGTCCATATAGACGGGCTGACCCGTCACCAGCTGCATGGCATCCTTCTTGCGGAAGGGTTTGTTGACTGTGTTCATTCTGCCGTCTCCTTTTTCGCCTTTTTCCACGCGAGGAAGTTCCGGATACCCCGCAGCTGACCCTCATAACCAGAGCAGCGGCAGAGATTGCCGGAAAGATACTCTTTTATTTCCTCGTCGGTGGGGTACTCCTTTTCCCGGAAGAGGGCGAGGGCGTTCATGATGAAGCCCGGGTTGCAGAAGCCGCACTGCTCTGCACCCTGATCCGCGATGAAAGCCCCGAACTCGGCGGCTTCGTCCTGCAGACCCTCCAGCGTGGTCACTTTATGGCCATCCGCTCGGGCCGCGAGAACGGAGCAGGACAGCACCGGCTTGTCGTCGAGGAAGACCGTGCAGAGGCCGCAGTTGGACGTCTCACAGCCCCTCTTGACACTCAGACAACCGTGGCTGCGCACGAAGTCGATGAGCAGAGTGTCGGGGGCCACGTCGGCGGTAAGCTTTTTATCGTTCAATGTAAGTGTTATCTGCATGGTGTCCTCCTCAGCCTTCCAGACGACAGACGGCGCGTTTCGTCAGCACGCCAGCCAGATGGCGGCGGTATTCGGCGCCGCCGCGAAGATTGCTTTCGGTCTTGATGTCGGCCTTTACCTCGGCGGCAAAGCGGGCAGCAAATTTCTCGGCGGTCTCCCCCGCCTCAGGCGCTGCGGTGTAGAGCACAGCCTTGCCCGGACGCGCACCGATGGCGGCGCGGATGCTGCCGTCCGCCAATTTTGCGGCAGCGCAGGTCAGCACCGGGAAGTCCGTCTGGCTGTTGCGCACCGACTGGTAGACAAAGCGGGAGTGCTCCTTCGGCACGAGGACACGCACGAGGATGTCCCGGTCGTAGGGGCGCTGGGCGTACTCAGCAAGCGGCACGACGCCGCCCTTATAAAGCTCTACGGAAGCGTTCAGCGCGAGGAACATGGTGAGTACGTCGGAGAAACCGAAGCGGCTGTAAATGCTGCCGCCCACGGTGGCGAGGTTGCGCAGCTGGACGCCCACGATGTGGCGCACCGACTCCCGCACGGCACCGTCCGTATAGGCGGCGAGGCCGGGGTGCAGCTCGAGCTGGCGCAGCGTCACCATCGCTCCGATGGAAAAGCCCTCGTCCGTCTCCTCGATGGTGTCGAGGCCGAGGCCCGACAGGTCGATGGCCGTGCCGACATTGATATTCTCCATCTTGAGCCATATCATGCCGCCGAGGACACGGTTGGGGCGCTTCTGGTTGAGCTGCCAAGCCTCCTCGAGGCTTTCAGCCCGCTTGTATTCCCGAATGGTCATCATATGCAGTATCCTCTCTTTTTCCTGTGACCTTTTTCTTTTATTTTATCACAAAATCCGCTATAATACTACCGTCAGAAAGCATCAATTCGGCAACGAACAACAACGGAAATTTCGGGAGGTCTGCGGGATGGAGTACACAGAAAACACAGCGGTGGGCTGCGTCATCATGGCGTCGGGGCGGGCGGTGCGGTTCGGCTCCAATAAGCTGCTGGCCGACTTCGGCGGCGCGCCCCTCATCGCCCAGGTGCTGGACGTAACAGAGACGCCCGCCCTCGCGGCCCGGGTGGTGGTGACCCGCTCACCGGAAGTGGCTGAACTCGCGTGTAAGGCGGGCGTGAAAACCATCCTTCACAGCCTGCCGGGCCGGAACGACACGGTGCGCCTCGGCCTCGAAGCGCTGCTTTCGGAGCTGCCCGGCCTTGCGGGATGCATCTTCCTGCCCGGGGATCAGCCGCTCTTGCGGAAAGAAAGCCTCGAGGCGATGGCGCGCGATTTCTCAGCGCTGGACGAAAAAGAACGGGCCATCCTCCGGCTGGGCTTTCGTGCCGAGGACGGCACGGAGCGGCTGGGAAGTCCCGTTCTGTTCGGAAGCAGTTATTTCGGCGCCCTGTGTTCCCTGCCCGAGGGCAAGGGCGGCGGCGTGGTCATCCGCCAGCATCCGGAGTCTGTG
This sequence comes from Faecalibacterium longum, assembly GCF_040094125.1. NCBI lineage: Bacteria > Bacillati > Bacillota > Clostridia > Eubacteriales > Oscillospiraceae > Faecalibacterium > Faecalibacterium longum. The sequence goes on along the minus strand of NZ_JBBNIH010000138.1, from coordinate 32,383 downwards.
CGGGCGGTATATGCGGCACGGCAGGAAGAGCTGGAAGATGCAGATACCGTAGAAGAGCTGGAGCGACTGCGAAAACTTTTGTAAATGCTTTACCACAAAAAAGCCGCCCCGGCAGCAGCTGCAAACTGCACGCCGGGGCGGCGTATTACAATAACTGGAGTACCCTTGCTCAGACTTCCGTGTTGAAGTAGCGCTTCAGCAGGCCCTCGAAGCCGCGGCCATGACGGGCCTCATCCTTTGCCATCTCGTGGACGGTGTCGTGGATAGCGTCGAGGTTCAGAGCCTTAGCCTTCTTAGCCAGGTCCATCTTGCCGGCGCAGGCGCCGCACTCGGCCTCTGCACGCATCATCAGGTTCTTCTTGGTGCTGTCGGTGACGACCTCTCCCAGCAGCTCGGCGAAACGGGAAGCATGGTCTGCCTCCTCGTAGGCATAGCGCTTGTAAGCCTCGGCGATCTCGGGGTAGCCCTCACGCTCGGCCACGCGGGCCATTGCCAGGTACATACCGACCTCGCTGCACTCGCCCTCGAAGTTGGCGCGCAGACCATCGACGATCTCCTGAGGAACGCCCTCAGCCTTGCCGATGCCCACAACGTGCTCGGTGACATAGGTGTTGCCGGTCTTCTCGACGAATGCGGAAGCGGGAGCCTTGCAGACGGGGCACTGCTCGGGGATGGTGCCTTCAGCGATGTAGCCACAGACGGTGCAAACGTACTTCTTCATAAGATTTATCCTCCATTAGGTTTGTTCTTTTTTAGGGGTCTGCTCTGGTACAGCAGACCTTGTTTCTGACTCTATTATAGCGAATGATTCCTAGTTAGTCAAGGCTTATTTTAAGAATTATTCTCATTTATTTTGAAGTCTCGCACATTGCCCAAAGAACATTTCAAAAAGCTGTCACTTCTGCCGAAGAAGGGGCTTCCCTGTCGAGGTCAGACCTGCAGGTTGCCGCTGGAAGGAGCATCGGCACCATCGGCAGCGTCGAACTCGTAATCGTTGCCGGGGAGGATGGCGTTGAGCAGGATGCCCACGATAGCAGCGATGGCCAGACCGGACAGGTTGATAGACACACCGGCGACCACGAAGGTCAGGCCGCCCACCGAGTTGAAGCCCAGAGCAGACACCAGAATGACAGCGGCGATGATGAGGTTGCGGCTGTTGGTGAAGTCCACCCGGTTCTCGACCACGTTGCGGACACCGATGGCGGAGATCATGCCGTAGAGCACGAAGCTGATACCGCCGATAATGCCGGTGGGGATGGTGTTGATAACGGCCTCAAACTTGGGGCTGAAGCTCAGGATGATGGCCAGCACAGCGGCGATGCGGATGACGAGGGGGTCGTAAATTTTGCTCAGCGCGAGGACGCCGGTGTTCTCACCGTAGGTGGTGTTGGCCGGGCCGCCCAGCAGGCCGGCCAGAGTGGTGGCGAGGCCGTCGCCCATCAGGGTGCGGTTCAGGCCGGGGTCGTTGATGTAGTTGTGGCCGACGGTGGCGCTGATGGCGGCGATGTCACCGACGTGCTCCATCATGGTAGCCAGAGCGATGGGGATGATGGTGAACAGGGCGCTGATGAACTCGGGGCTGCCGTCGATGGCAAAGAGGCCCATGGCTTCCTTGTGGAGAGGGATGCCAAACCATGCGGCGGAGGCAATGCGCTCAAAGTCCACGGCACCGGTCACAAGGGCCACTGCGTAGGAGACGAGAACTCCGATCAGGATGGGCAGGATCTTGACCATGCCCTTGCCCCAGATGTTGCAGACGATGACCGTACCCAGAGCCACAAAGGCCAGCAGCCAGTTTGCCTGACAGTTGCTGATGGCCGAGGGGGCGAGGATGAGGCCGATGGCGATGATGATGGGGCCTGTGACCACCGGCGGGAAGAAGCGCATGATGCGCCGGATGCCGAAGGTGGAGATGAGCAGGCTGACGGCCAGATAGACCAGACCCGAGAAGGCCACGCCTGCGCAGGCGTAGGGCAGCATCTGGGTGTTGGCGATGGTCAGATTGCCGTCGGCGTCAGCCAGCATGGGGGCCACGATGGAGAAGCCGCCCAGATAGGCAAAGGACGAGCCGAGGAAGGCCGGGACCTTGCCCTTGGTGATAAAGTGGAACAGCAGCGTACCCAGACCTGCGCAGAGCAGGGTGGTCGAAACGCTCAGGCCGGTGAGCAGGGGGACCAGCACGGTGGCACCAAACATGGCGAACATGTGCTGGACGCCCAGGATCAGCATCCGTCCGGCACCCAGCTGGCGGGCATCGTAAATACCCTTGGAGTAATCAATATTCTGACTCATTATTTCCTCCTTCTATCTGCGGCCCAAAAAAAGAGGCACTACCGCGGGAAAGCGGCAATGCCTCAAAAATCGGGACCAAATCGGAAACGGAAAATACAGCCGATGCGTGCAAAAGACGATTTCTTTTTCAGCATCCCGCTCTCCCCTTTCCTTTCATTCTTCGGCATAGTATAGCATAAAAGAAGGACGCTGACAACCTTTTTCCTGTATTTTGCGGCGATTTTCTGTCGGCGGAGGCCGTACAGCCTTGAAATATGCCGCATTCCGCACTATAATATAACCTATTGCCGCAGTTGGTCACTGGGCCGGCGGCATCCGAAACGACAGCAGTTGTACCACTTATTATAGAAGGACACTTATGATATATCTGGATTATTCGGCCAACACCCCCGCAGACTCCCGGGTGCTGGAGCGTTTTTGTGAGGTAGAGCGCAGCTGCCCCGGCAACGCGAACTCCCGCCATCAGGCAGGCCGGGACGCAAAACTGGTCATTGACCACGCTACCCAGAGCATCGCGGGGCTGCTGAGCGCACAGCCCGCCGAGGTCATCTATACCTCGGGAGCCAGCGAGGCCAACAACTTTGCTCTCAAGGGGCTGGCAAAACTCTCCCGCCATCTGGGCAAGCACATCATCTCCACCCCGCTGGAACACTCGTCCGTCAGCGGCACCCTGACCGCTCTGCAGGAGCAGGGCTATGAAATCGACCTCGTGGACATCAGGCGAGACGGTACCATCGACCTCGAGCACCTGAAAGAACTTCTCCGTCCCGACACCATTGCTGTAGCGGTAACACTGGTGGACAGTGAGCTGGGCGTCGTGCAGCCGGTGAAAGAAATTTCGGAAATTTTGCAGGCTTGGCCCAACTGCCACCTGCACGTAGACGCCACCCAGGCCGTGGGCAAGATCCCCGTTTCCTTCGAGGGCGTGGACACCATGAGCCTGACAGCCCACAAGTTCTACGGCCTGAACGGCATCGGCCTGCTGCTCAAGCGGCGGCGGCTGGCGCTTGATCCTCTCATCCACGGCGGCGAAAGCACCACCATCTACCGCAGCGGCACGCCTACGGTGGCTCTGGCGGCTTCCCTCGAGACGGCTCTGAACTCTGCGGTAAATGAGCTGCCAGAGCGTTCTGCCCGGGTGAAAGAGGCAAACCTGTATCTCCGCACTGCTCTGAGCAAGTACCCAAAAGTCCGCATCAACAGCCCGGAGAGTGCCATCCCCCACATCCTGAACCTGAGCGTTGAGAACGTCAAAGGCACCGTGTTCCAGCGGGAGCTGGACGCGGAGGGCGTCTGTGTCTCGGTCAAGTCGGCCTGCTCGTCGGACGGCCTGCCCTCCCGGGCGGTGTTCGCCGTCAGCCGCGACCGGAAGAATTCCCTCTCCTCGTGGCGCATCAGTCTGAGCCACCTGACCACGCAGGAGGAGCTGGACGGCTTTCTCCGCGCCTTTGACGCCTGCTACACCCGGCTGACCCAGCTGTGAGAAAAAAGAAAGGACAGAGCCATGAAACGCGAAATGGAACCTTACCAGCTCATTGAGCGGAGCATCATCAAAAAATACCGCAAGGAGCTGTGGACCCCCTTCATCGTAGCGGTCAAGCGCTACGAGCTCATCAAGGCCGGTGACAAGATCGCCGTCTGCATCTCGGGTGGCAAAGACTCGATGCTGATGGCAAAGCTGATGCAGGAGCTTCAGCGCCACAGCGATGTGCCGTTCGAGCTGGTCTTCCTGGTGATGGACCCCGGCTACAATGAGATAAACCGCCAGAAGATCGAGTCCAACGCCGAGCTGCTCCACATCCCTGTGACCATCTTCGAGAGCAACATCTTCTCTGTGGCCAACAACACCGACAAAAACCCCTGCTATCTCTGCGCCCGGATGCGCCGCGGCCACCTCTACAGCAAGGCCAAGGAGCTGGGCTGCAATAAAATCGCACTGGGCCACCACTTCAACGACGTCATCGAGACGACCGTTATGAGTATGTTCTACGGCTCCCAGCTGCAGGCCATGCCGCCCATGCTCCACAGCACCAGCTTCCCCGGCATGACCCTCATCCGCCCGATGTACTGCATCCGCGAGGAAGATATTCTGGCGTGGAAGCGCTACAATGAGCTGGAATTCATCCAGTGCGCCTGCCGCTTTACCGAGAACTGCACCATGTGCGACAACGGCGGCGGTGGCTCCAAGCGGCAGGAGACGAAAATTCTGCTCCGCCGCCTCAAGCGGGACAACCCCAACATCGAGAACAGCATCTTCCGCAGCATCCACGCAGTGGCTCTGGATACCATGCCCGGCTACAAATCTGAGGGTGTGGAGCACAGCTTCCTCGAGCGGTTCCATGCGCAGGAGGAAGCATTCAACGAAGAGTAATAAAATACCCCCTTGGATGGAGCGGATACCGGTCGGCAGTATCGTTTCCTTCCCGTTTTATCGCAAATCAAGAAAATAACGCAGCCTGATAACAGCATATCTGTGATATGCAATTCAACGCTGTTGCTGTTGCATTAAAAAGTTGAATTGCTATAATACACAAAAAAGCCCCGGTAAATGCATTTCTGCACTTACCGGGGCTTTTCCATGCCACCGGCGGGGCTTGAACCCGCACTCTGTCTCCAGAAAGGGATTTTAAGTCCCTCGTGTCTGCCAATTTCACCACAGTGGCTTCTGAATGAGCTGCTGCTCACGATCTTGCAAGCAGCAGCTCATATAATACAATAGAAATGCTGTTTTGTCAAGTTTACACTTTGCCGCCGTGCAGCTCTGCGTACATCTTGGAGCGGCACTCAGCCACAGCAGGGGTCATGTTGACGTAGTGCTTGTGAGGCATCTCGATGCGCAGCTCGCTCTCCCAGGTCTCCTCGGTGAGCTGCTTGGCGATATAGGCCTTTTTCTCCGCAATGGAGGGCAGCTCGATGGCCAGCTCACCGTTCAGGATATGCGGCACCAGCAGCTGCTTGACGCGGGTGGGAACGATGGTGACGGTGCGCTCGATGGCATCAGAGTCGAGATTGACCATCGTGACCGGCTTGCCTGCCTCGATGACCTCGCTGTCCATGGCGATAAGGTCGCACTGCGCCTGGCCGTTTTCATCGTAGAGACGCCACGGCATCTTCTTGCCGGGGATGATGGCCTTGCTGGCGGAGTCGGAGCACTTCATCTTGGGCTGATAGCTGCCATCGGGGCGCTTGACCGCCACCAGCTTGTATACGCCGCCGAACACGGGGTCCGAGGCCGAGGTTATGAGGTTCTCGCCCACGCCGTAGGAGTCGAAGTGTGCGTGCTCGTACAGCTCCATGTTGGCGATCTTCTTCTCGTCCAGACCGTTGGAGGCCACCAGCTTGATGTAGGACTTCCCTGCTGCATCCAGCGCCTTGCGCAGGCGCTTGGAGCCTCGGGCCAGGTCACCGGAGTCGATGCGGGCGCTCTTGACGCGGCGGTTGGGGTTATCAGGATATTTCTCAATGAGGTAGTCGTCCAGCTTGATGAGGTTGGGCAGACCGCTCTCCATGATGTTGTAGGTATCCAGCAGCAGGCTGACGGAATCCGGGTAGGTATCAGCGAATGCCTTGAAGGCATCGAACTCGGTCGGGAAGAACTCGATGAAGCTGTGGGCCACAGTACCCACAGCCTTGACCTCAGAGCCGTACTTCATCTCGGCCAGACAGTTGGCCGTGCCGATGCAGCCGCCCAGAACGGCAGCATAAGCGCCGTCGTTGCCTGCGCTCTCGCCCTGTGCGCGGCGGGTGCCGAACTCCATGACGCTGCGGGGGGTGTGGGTGTTGAGGCCGGTGATGCGGGTGGCCTTGGTGGCGATGAGGCTGTGGAAGTTCATGGTCTGGAGCAGGTAGGTCTCGATGAGGATAGCGCCCACGAGGTCGCACTCGATGCGCACCATCTGCACATGGGGGTAGCAGACCGTGCCTTCGGGCAGAGCGTACATATCGCCCTTCCAGCGGTACGTGCGCAGATACTCGCAGAACTCCTCACTCATGCCCTTGGTGCGCAGCCAGTGGACATCCTGCTCATTGAAGTGGTAGTTCAGCAGGAAACGGGTCAGCTTGCGCTGGCCGGCGCTGATGGAGTAGCCCTGGTTATCCGGGTTCTTGCGGAAGAACATATCAAACACAAGGGTCGTATCCTTAAAGCCGTTCAGAAACAGGCAGTTGGCCATAGTGAATTCGTAAAAATCAACGACCATTGCCGGATTGTCGTAGTCCTCATCCGGGATATACGGCACAACTTTGATCTCGCTCATGAAAAGTTTCCTCTCTTTTTCCGCGCACCCCTGCGGCGGGTGCAGCCAAACAAACTCTGCGCTGCCGCGCGTTTTGCCCTGTCATGACAGGATGTTTGTACCACTATAGCATCTTTGGCGGGCAGACGCAAGAGGTTTTGGTAAAAAATGACGACAGAAAGAAAAAATGTTTTTTACGAAATCTTTACCAGCACCTCCGGCAGTGCTCTTCTGTCCTCGGATAAATCACGGGCATCGATGCCGCCCGAATATGCAAAAACACCCGCAGCGCCTTTTCGTGCTGCAGGTGTTTTGATATTTCAGATTCAGCCGTTCATGATGCTGGGGGTAGCATTCTTCAGCACGACGTCGTGGCTGCCGCCCTCAACGATGGAGGTAGAGGAAACGACGGTCAGCTTGGCCTTCTGCTGCAGTTCGGGGATGGAGAGTGCGCCGCAGTTGCACATGGTGCTCTTGACCTTGTACAGGGTGGTCTGGACGCCATCGGCCAGCGGACCGGCGTAAGGAACATAGCTGTCCACACCTTCCTCGAAGCTCAGCTTGGTGGAGCCGCCGAGGTCATAGCGCTGCCAGTTGCGGGCGCGGTTGGAGCCTTCGCCCCAATACTCCTTCATATACTGGCCATTGATACGCACCTTGTTCGTGGGGCTCTCGTCGAAGCGGGCAAAGTAGCGGCCCAGCATGACGAAGTCAGCGCCCATGGCCAGTGCAAGGGTGATGTGGTAGTCGTGGACGATGCCGCCGTCGGAGCAGATAGGCACATAGATGCCGGTCTCCTTGAAGTACTCGTCACGGGCCTTGGCGACCTCGATGACGGCAGTAGCCTGACCACGGCCAATGCCCTTGGTCTCGCGGGTGATGCAGATAGAGCCGCCGCCGATGCCGATCTTCACGAAGTCTGCACCAGCCTTTGCGAGGAAGCGGAAGCCCTCGGCATCCACGACGTTACCGGCGCCCACCTTCACGGTGTCGCCGTAGTGCTCACGGATCCAGCCGATGGTGCGGCTCTGCCACTCGGAGTAGCCCTCAGAGGAGTCGATGCAGAGGACATCCACACCGGCCTCCACCAGAGCAGGCACGCGCTGGGCGTAGTCGCGGGTGTTGATACCGGCACCGACGACGTAGCTCTTGTTCTTGTCCAGCAGCTCGTTGGCATTCTTCTTGTGGGAATCGTAGTCCTTGCGGAAGACGATATACTTCAGGTTGCCCTCGGCATCCACCAGAGGCAGGGTGTTGATCTTGTTGTCCCAGATGATGTTGTTGCAGTCGTGCAGGGAGGTGTTCTCCGGGGCAGTGACCAGCTTCTCGATGGGGGTCATGAAGGTGGTAACAGGAGCGTCATCGGGGGTGTGGTTGACGCGGTAATCGCGGGAGGCCACGATGCCCAGCAGCTTGCCGTTAGGAGTGCCGTCGGCGGTGATGGCGATGGTGGAGTGGCCGGTGCGGGCTTTCAGCTCCAGCACATCGTGCAGGGTGGCAGTGGGGGCCAGGTTGGAGTCGGAAACGACGTAACCGGCCTTGAAGCTCTTGACGCGGCGGACCATAGCGGCCTCGTTCTCGATGCTCTGGGAGCCGTAGATGAAGGAGACGCCGCCCTGACGGGCCAGCGCGATGGCCAGCTTATCGCCGGAGACAGACTGCATGATGGCGCTGATCATGGGGATATTCATTTCCAGCGGGCAGTTCTCCTCGCCCTTGCGGTACTTGACCAGCGGGGTCTTGAGGCTGACAGCTGTGGGGACATTCTCAGCAGAAGAGTAGCCCGGCACCAGCAGGTACTCGCCAAAGGTACGAGAGGGTTCTTCGTAAAAATAAGCCATATTCAAACTCCTTTTCTCTTAACGCATCCGCAGCGGATCATATCAAACAACATCAAAACAATTTCATGTTTTCGACTTAGGAATTGATTGTATATACTTTACCACAAACCCACGCGGAATACAAACCCCTGCCCCGCCAAACTTTATAAATGTCCTTTGCAGAAAAACAGGCAAATTGACCTAAGGTCATACTTTCCCTCGCTGTGGGCCGATTTCTCCGGATTTTTGGACGCAAAAAAGCCCGTCCGAAACCAGACGGGCTCTTTTGCACACGAAGCGGAATATCGCCTGTGCGGTGTCGGCCGACAGCTGCGAAGGAGAACAGCCGGAGGAGGATGGCGGACACCCGATATTCCAAAAAACAAGAAGAAAAAGATTTCATGATCCAGAAGGGTCTTGCCCTTTCTGTAACCATATTGTAACTCTTTTGAAGGACTTTTGCAATAGTTTTTTGTAATTTTTCTGTAATTATTTTTGTAAAGATTCTGTGACAGAGCTTCCGAATTCCAGATAACACTCAAAAGCCGCGTGCTCTTCCCTCCGGCCCAGCACATACCAGCCGTTTCCTGAGGGGGCATAGAACACCTGCACGGTCTGGCCCATCGGCACTTCACGGTGGTACTTGATGGAAGCGAAGGACAGCGGCGCAGCCTCCACGACCTCCTGCGGCAGAGCGTCGCAGGCGATGTCCAGATAGAGGGAGTTGTTGATATGGCCGTTGAGGTCACACATGGAGTAGCTGGCGCGGCTCTCCCCTGCCGCCGTCAGCGGCTGGCTCTTGTGGACGATCTGGGGCAGTTCTTCGGGCAGGTCGTCGTTCTGGAAGTCCGGCATCGTCCAGCCGGGGGTGCGCAGGATGCGCCCTGCCTCAGTGTCCACGATCATCCAGCGGCAGTCCACGAGGGCCAGCTTCTCCCCTGTTTCGCTGGTGATGGTGGTCAGCCGCTTCATCGTGCCTTTCTTGAACACCTCGCAGGCCGTGGTCAGGTTGATCTTCTCCGCACGGCCGGGCATCCGCCAGACCCTGAGGGCCTGCTTGCCCACGAGGAATGCGCTGTGGCGCTCCCTGAAAAAGGCGTGGTCCATGCCGTAAGCCCGGGCATGGTCTGCCGACACCTGCTCCACATACCGGAACAGAGCGCTGGGCTTCAGGCAGCGGCGGAAGTCGCTGTCGCCGTCCAGCACGGTCATCTGCTCCGTATAGCTTCTGTATTCACTCATATTCTTTCCCTTTCCTTATAAAAAGGGGCTGTACGCCTCCGCACAGCCCCCTCAGGTTCAATACATATTGCGCGTTTTCCTGCGCACCTTGCGCCAGATATTGAAGCAGGCCAGAGCCAGCATCGCCGCCAGCAGCATCAGGAACAGATACCCGCTGCCGCCCTCGTCGTAGCTCTTCATCTCGCTCCACTTCACGTCCAGCTCGCTGTTGACCTCATCGCTCAGGGCAGTGAACACCTCTTCTTTGGCCGCAATGTCCTCGGAGGGGTACGCGATCTCGCTGTACTTGAGGTCTTCATCCAGAAGCTCCCACACACAGTGCATGGGGGTGGTGTAGCCGATATACTCGATATTGGCCTTGCCGACGTCCGGTGCACACATGAAGTTGATGAACATCTCTGCAGCTTCCTCGTGCTCACTGGTGGCGGGGATGGCCATGCTGTCCACCGACAGCACCGTTCCCTCCTCAGGGAACACCCAGGCCAGATCGGGGTTGTCGTCAATCATGGTGATGGCGTCGCCGGAGTAGTAGACGCCGACGGCCGCCTCGCTGCCGATCATCTTATCGAAGATCTCGTCCATGACATAGGCCTGCACCAGAGGCTTCTGGGCTTTCAGCTCGTCCACCACAGCATCCACACCCTCCGTGGTCTGGGGGTTGACGCTGCTGCCGCTCTTGAACGCACCGATGGCGTAGGCGTCGCGGCTGTTGTTGAACATCAGGATGTTGCCTGCATACTTCTCGTCCCACAGGTCTGCCCAGCTGGTGGGGGCCTCGTCTACCATCTTTGTATTGTAGATGATGCCAGTGGTGCAGAGGGTGTAAGGCACGGTGTAGGCGTTCTCGGGGTCATAGTCCCCGTTGCGGTACTCCTCGTCGATGTTCTGGAAGTTCGGGATGTTGCTGTAGTCCAGCGGCATCAGCATTCCTTCGCTTATCATCTTGGCGACCATATAGTCCGACGGAATTATGACATCGTAGTTGGCCGCGCCGGACTTCAGCTTGGCGTAGAGGGACTCGTTGGAGTCGAAGGTGGTATAGTTGACCTTGATGCCGGTCAGCTTTTCAAAGGCCGCCACCACGTCCACGCTGTCGTCGGAACCGTTGGAGATATACTCGCCCCAGTTGTAGACGTTCAGGGTGACATTCTGGCCCTTGAAGCGGGTCCAGTCGTAGTCATCTGAAACAGAAATGTCCTCTGTGACCTCGATCTGTCCTGCGGCCAGAGCCGACAGCGGCATGGTCAGCGCCAGTACAGCCGTCAGCAGAAGAATGACGAAACGCTTCATTTGACATCTCCCCCTCTCAGTGCGCGCTGGTCGCGGCGGTAACCGCGGCTCTCCATGGCGTTGGAGATGAGGATGATGCTCAGAATGACCACGAACATGATGGTGGACAGCGCGTAGATCTCCGGACTGACCTTCTTGCGGGTCATGGAGTAGATGGCGATGGGCAGTGTCTCCACCGTACCGCAGTTGAAGTAGGAGATCATGAAGTCGTCGATGGAGTAGGTCAGGCTGATGAGGAAGCCCGACAGGATGGCCGGACTGATCTCGGGCAGGATGACCTTGAAAAATGCCTGCCGGGGGTCACAGCCGAGGTCCAGCGCCGCCTCAAACAGCTTGATGTCCAGCTGTTTGAGCTTGGGTGTGACATTGAAGATGACATACGGCACGTTGAACGCGATATGGGCGATGAGCAGCGTGGGAAAGCCCATGATGTTGTCGGGCAGGAAGTCCAGCTCAGACGCAAAGCGCTGGTATGCCACAAAGAGCATCATCAGGGAGATACCGGTGATGATCTCGGGGTTGACCGTGGTGATATAGGTGATATTCGTCACCAGCAGGCGGCTCTTGCGCCCCATGGAAGCGATGCCCAGAGACGCCGCAGTCCCCAGCACGGTGGCGATGACCGCCGAGAACAGTGCCAGATACAGCGACACCCACAGCGCGTGCAGGATGGACTCGTTGTGGAGCAGGCTGGTGTACCACTTAAAGGTAAAGCCGGTAAAGAGGGCGTAGCCCTTGCTCTGGTTGAAGCTGAACACGACCATGTACGCGATGGGCAGGTACATGAAGCAGAAAAACAGGATGACATAGGCGCGCTGCATCAGACGCAGATGTTTCGTTTTCATCAGGACACACCCTCCATCTCATCCTCGTCGAAGCTGGACGTAAAGCTCATGCAGAGCAGCACGATGACCATCAGCACGAGGCTCATGGCAGAGCCGACATTGAGGTTGTAGCTGTTGCCGAGGAACTGCATCTCGATCAAATCGCCGATGAGCAGGTTGGAACCGCCGCCCAGCATACGGCTGATAACGAAGGTGGACACCGCCGGGACGAACACCATCGTGATGCCGGTGCTGATGCCGGGGATGCTCATGGGGATGAGCACCCGGAACAGAGTCTTGGTGGTGGAAGCGCCCAGGTCCTGCGCCGCCTCCACGATGCTCTGGTCGATTTTGGTCATGCTGGTGTAGAGGGGCAGGATCATATACGGCACATAGTTGTACACCATGCCCAGCACCACAGCGCCGGAGGTATTCAGCATGTTGTAGGGTCCGAGGCCGAAGACGCCCAGAACGGCATTCACAGGGCCGTTGATGCTCAACAGACCCATCCATGCGTAGGTACGGAGCAGAAAGTTCATCCACATGGGCAGCATCACCAGCATCAGCATGATGTGCTGCTTGTTGACGCGCAGCCGGGAGAGGAAATAGCCCACCGGAAACGCGATGATGAGGCAGACGACGGTGGAGATGATGGCCAGCAGCAGGCTGCGGGCGAACACCGAGCCATAGCCGCTGACGGTCACCAGATTGTCCAGCGTAAAGCTGCCGGTGGAGTCGGTGAGGGCGTAATACACCACGATGAATAACGGCACCACCGTGAACAGCACCATCCATACAAAGTACGGATAGGCCAGTTTCTTATCGTAAATCTTCATGCGGCCTCACCCCTCCGAACGCGACATGATATGGATCTCGTTGGGGCCGATGCGCATACCGATGGTCTCACCGGGCGTGCAGGCGCGGGTGGAATGGATGAGCCACTCGCGGCCCTCACACTCCACATGCATCTCGAAGTGGACGCCCTTGAAGATGACGTCATTGACGACGCCCACCAGCTGGCCTTCCACCGGGGAGACCACTTCAATATCTTCGGGGCGGACGACCACCTGTACGCTCTCCTCCCGGGCAAAGCCGCGGTCCACACAGGGGAACTCGACGCCCGAGAAGGAGACGAGGAAATCACGGTGCATCACGCCGTCCACGATGTTGGAGTCGCCGATGAAGTCAGCAACAAAGGCGTTCTTGGGCTCGTTGTAGATGTCCTCGGGGGTGCCGATCTGCTGCACCTTGCCGCCGTTCATGACGACAACGGTGTCGGACATGGTCAGGGCCTCTTCCTGGTCGTGGGTGACGTAGATGAAGGTGATGTTCATCTCGCGCTGCAGGCGCTTGAGTTCCAGCTGCATCTCCTTGCGCAGCTTGAGGTCGAGGGCACCCAGAGGCTCATCGAGAAGCAGGATCTCCGGCTCATTGACCAGGCTGCGGGCGATGGCCACGCGCTGCTGCTGGCCGCCGGACATCTGGCCGATGCTGCGGCGCTCGAAGCCCTTCAGGCCCACGACTTCCAGCATATCCCGCACCTTGCGGCGGATGGTCTCTTCGTCCATCTTCTTGAGGCGGAGGCCGAAGGCCACATTCTCAAAGACATTCAGGTGGGGGAACAGCGCGTATTTCTGGAACACGGTGTTCACCGGACGCTTGTAGGGCGGTACACCTGTGATGTCCTCTCCTTTCAGCAGCACTTTGCCGGACGTCGGTTCCAGAAAGCCCGCGATGAGGCGGAGGGTGGTGGTTTTGCCGCAGCCGGAGGATCCCAGCAGCGTCACAAACTCTTTGTCATGGATGTCGAGGTTCAGCCCATCCAGGATGCGCTGACCATCAAATTCCACTACGATGTCTCGCAGCGAAACGATCACCGAGTTGTTCATTTCTTTCCTATATCCTCCTTGTAACTCAGATACGAAAAAAGACAGGGGTTTACTCCCCCATCCTTCTATCGCATTAGGGTGACTTTGAGTCTATTCCCACAACCATCCCACACCGTCTGAACGGCCTTTTTCGTGTCATACCGCGTCGTTCTCCCTTGCAATCCGTCAGGATTGCTGCGGAAGCCCTCCTTGTCTGACGCAAAAACGCCTCGCCCATCCAATATGTGCTGGCTGTGGGAGCAGACTCATCCCCGCACAACATCCATGACGACCGTAACATTGCGCAGTTATTCTGCCCTGTCTTGTCTATCTTAAACAATCTTTGTCAAAATGTCAATCACTCTGCTGATGTTTGCCAAAACTTTGACTCCGAGGGGGCTTTTCCCACCCGGGTTTTACATCAATTTTTCATATAGCGTTTTCTTATACAGCATAAAAGCACCTACAGTGCAGAACTGCAGGTGCTTTTGGGATAAATTCTCAGGTGTCGGCTTTCAGCTGCCGGGCCGTCAGGCAGAGGGCCTGCACGGTCTGGCCGTCCACGGTGTAGACAGAGCTGTCGCCCGACACCATCATATAATAGCCGTCGGTGCCGATGGCATACGTCAGGGTGACAGTGCCGTCTGCCGTCGTCACCTCTGCTGTCACCAGCGGGGCGTCAAAGCCGCAGGCGGAAAGGTCGGCGGCAGTGTCCTGCCCGGTGACATAGCTGGCCAGTGCGGCCAGCAGAGCGTCCGCCTTGTCGGTGTCCAACGCAGCATCCGGCTCATCTGTGAGCTGCCAGACGGTCTGGTAGGTGGTGCTGTCGGCCTCCGTGGGCTGGGATACGGATTGCAGCTTGATCGTCTCGCCGCTTTGGAGGGTGTAGCTCACAGCCTCGATGTCCGAGACTGTGATACCCGCCGGACTGAACGCCCCAAAGAGCTCCGCCTTCGTCTGCTCCATGCAGCGGAACCTTGCCGCGTCCACGGTATAGACAGCGTCGCTGCCCTCCCGCCGGACGTACACATCCCCGGTGACGGGGTTCTCCGCTCCCACGGTAAGGGTGGTACTCTCCCCCGCCGCCGAAACATTTACAACAAGCCGGGGCGCGTCGAAGCCGTAGTCCTCGCCGGGCTGCGCCTCGAGCTGGCGCCTGGCCTTCATGCCTGCCAGCGCGGTCCGGATGGTGTTGCAGGCCGAATCATCCAGATGGTAGGCCGGGTCCTCGGTCAGCGTCCAGCCGTCGTCAGAGGGCCGGAGCGTCAGCGTCTCACCGCCATACTGGATGGAGACGCTTTCCAGCGTGGCGGTGGTCACATCCAGCAGCGGAATGCTGCCGTCCTCGGCCTCACTGGCGGCCTGTTCGGCTTTCTGCTTCGCGTGGGTCAGCAGGGCCAGCGCCGCCCCGGAGGCAAGGACGAACACCAGCAAAACGATGAGGGTACGCTGTTTTGCTTTCATGGCGTGCCTCCTTACTTGCGGCGTCGCAGCAGCACCACCACTGCGCCCACGGCCAGCACAGCCGCCGGGAGGATGAGGACGAACACCAGACCCAGCACAGCGGCGGTGTGGCCCGAGATGGTGATGGGCGCAGCTTCCAGCGCCTTGGACTCCACGAGGGTGGTCCCCTCCTGCCCGGCCAGAGAGGCTGCGCAGCCCTGCAGGAAGGTCACGTTGCCGGGAACAGTCTGGTAGACGGCCTCGTTGTCCATGTTGCCGCAGTTGACCCAGATGACCTCTGCGCCGGTGCTGTTATTGGAAGCATAGGCTGCCAGTGCAAAGGGGCCGTCGGGGTCGCCGTCTTCCTGCTCGGCGGTGGTCATCTCATAGCCCGCCGCCTTGCTATAGGAGCTCTCGGTACTGACCAGCAGAGCTTCCGAGGCGATGCCTTCCGTTTCAGTGATGGTGATGCCCTGCGCCATCTGCAGCAGGACGCGGCGGCTGGTGTCGATGCCGTCCAGCGTGCCGCTCTCGGTGTCGGTGGCGTAATCCGGCAGCAGATAGTAGGGGTAACCATTCAGGTAATGGCCGCTGTCCCCTTCCACCACAAGGCCGGTCGTGCGGGTCAGTCCAAACTCGGCCATCAGGGCGTCAAGATTCGGGGTGGAGTAATAGCTGTCGGTGGTGAGCATCAGATGTCCGCCATTTTTCAGGTAGGCGCGCAGGGCCGACATTTCATCCACGAGGCCGCCCGTCGATGCAAAGTCCTGCTGCGGGTCATTGATGATGAGCAGGTCGCAGTCGTCCGGGATGGTGTCCGTCAGCAGGTCGAGGGGGCTGACGGAGAGGTTCTGGCCTTCCAGCGCATCGGTCAGGGTGTCGGTGAGACGCTGTTCGCCGTGGTTCGTCGTGTAGTAGGCGTGGAGCTCTTCGCCGCTGGTGATGCGATAGATGGCAGCGGTGAGCTTATTTTCGCCGCCAAAGGTCACACTGTAGCTGCCGGTGGTGTAGTAGTCGGAGTAGTCATAATCGTAGAGGTCGGACGCCGCCAGCACGGCGCTCTTCTCCCCCGAGACGAGGATGAGACTGCCGTTCTCAGCCGACTGCACACCGTACTGGGCGGCGAAGGTCGGGTAGACGGCGGGGTCTTTCGTCTCCCATTTGATGTGGCCGCTCTCGGAGGCGTAGCGGTCCAGCAGCTTTGTGATGATGGCGTCCTCGCTGCCCGTCTCGGCCAGATAGTAGATGGTGACATCCTGCGTCAGGGCGTGGGCGATGTCCTTGGAGCTGTCACTGAGGGTGTAGAGTCCGGCCTCCGAGAGGTCGAACTCGGTGTACTTCGTCGGAATGGCCCGGACGATGAGGTTGAGCAGGACGGCCAGCACGACCACCAGCACCGTGACCGCCGAGGCATAGATGCCGCTGCGCATCCGCAGACGCTCCAGCGAGCCTGCGCTCTTTTTCTCAAATTTCTTCATAGTCTTCCCCCTCTCAGTTCCAGCGGCGCTTCTCGATGCCCTGCGCCGTAAAGAAGAGGAAGAGCACCGTCACCGTCAGATAATAAACCAGCGTCGGGATGGAAAAGCTGTTGTTGACGAACTCCTCAAAGGGCGCAAACAGGCAGAGGGCGCTCAAGACAGCACTGAACGCCTCGGTGAGCCATGCGCTGCGCAGCAGGAACAGGGCGCTCAGCCCGGCACAGAGGGCCGCAAAGCAGAAGCAACCCAGCGTGAAGCTCCGGGTGCGCAGGCCCACCGCAAGGGAGGCTCCCGCCGACAGAGCCGTAAAGACCACCAGTGCCACGGCGCTCCCGGCGTTGAACATACTGCGGAGGCTGGGCATCATATAGGCCAGCAGCAGGGCCGAAAAGCCCATGACTGCCGCGATGATCTGGTTCTCCGTGAGGCCGGAGCAGAACTCGCAGACGGCAATGGCCGCACAGCCCAGCAGGAAATAGCACAGCAGCGCGGCGAAATTTGCCCCGCAGGCCGAGGCCGTGCCGCCCAGCAGCCAGAGCACGACGATCATGACGCCGTCGGCCAGACAGGGCAGCGCGAACACGGTGCAGAGTGCCAGATACTTGCCCACCACGATGCCCCACACGGACACCGGGCTGGTGAGAAGCAGCTGGTCGGTGCGGGCGCGGCGCTCTTCGGCCAGCGAGCGCATGGCCAGCACCGGGAAATAGAGCAGCAGCATGAAGATCGTGCGGTAGAGCGTATAGTAGCCAAAATCCGTCAGGCCGTAACCGAGGTTCAGGGCCAGAAAATAGATGCCGGAAGCCGCCAGCAGAAAGGCCGTGAGCACATAGCCCATCATTCCGTGAAAAAAGCTGCGCAGCTCCCGCTTGTAGATGGCAAGCATCGAATCAGTCCTCCTTTTTATCCGAAGTCTCTTCCAGAGCCGTCAGCTCAAGGAAGAGCTCTTCCAAATCGCGCTCTTCAGCGGCAAGGTCCACGACAGCGGCCAGATGCCCCTGCGACAGGATGAGCGCCTTATCACAGACGGCCTTCACTTCACTGAGGATGTGGCTGGACAGGATGACCGTGTGGGTTCGGCCCAGCTCCCGGATGAGGCGGCGCAGCTCGATGACCTGCGCCGGGTCGAGACCCACGGTGGGTTCGTCCAGAATGATGAGCTGCGGACTGCCCAGCAGCGCCTGCGCCACGCCCACCCGCTGGCGGTAGCCCTTCGAGAGGCTGCGGATGAGCCGGGGCAGAACGTCTTCCAGACCGGTACGGCGGGCGGCAGACTGCACCTGTGCCGAGCGGTCTGCTTTCTTGACGCCTTTCAGTTCGGCGGCAAAGTCGAGATATTCGGCCACCGTCATCTCCGGGTAAAGGGGCGGCTGTTCCGGCAGATAGCCCACGCAGGCTTTGGCGGCGTCGGCTTCCTCGGGCAGCGGATGGCCCGCCACCGTCACCTGTCCCTCCGTGGCGGCGAGATAACCGGTGAGGATGTTCATGATGGTGGACTTGCCGGCACCGTTCGGCCCCAGCAGGCCGTAGATGACGCCGTCCTCCACCGTGAAAGAGATGTCGTCCACTGCAAGGCGGCTGCCGTATTTCTTGGTGAGGTGGGATACTTCTATCACAAAAAACGCTCCTTCTCTGCGGGTGTCCCCGGGAATATCTGCATCATTTTAGCCCGAAAATGTGTCAGAAATAAGATAAACCTGTGTGCGTTTCCAAATATTGTTTCTTTTGCGCTGATGCGGCAGTTTTCGCGGCCGGACGCAAAAAGAGCGCCGCTCCCCGCATAGGGAACGACGCTCTTGGAAGCCTTGTAATTGTTGCAATTACTTACGGCCGAAACGCTTGTTGAAGCGCTCAACACGTCCGCCGCTGTCGACCAGCTTCTGCTTACCAGTGTAGAAAGGATGGCACTTGGAGCAAACTTCGACGTGGATCTCGGGCTTGGTGGAACGAGTCTTAATGACGTTGCCGCATGCGCAGGTGATGGTGCAGTCAACGTAGTTCGGATGGATACCCTGTTTCATTCTTTTCACCTCATTTCTGGTTCTGACTTATTGGGGCCATATTTAATGTATGTGCCCATCACAACCTTCAATATCGGCTACCCCCTCGAGCGGCCTTGGAAACGATTGCCTTAATATTATATCACTCTCCGGAAAAATTGCAAGAGGATATTTTGACTTTTTTGCACTTTTTTCTGGAAAGTCCTTCTCTCCGCCCCGGAAAACGAACAAGCCCGGCAGAAAACTCTGCCGGGCCGTTTCTGATTCCTCCAGCCTCACCTGGGAATGGGCGTTCCGGCTCCCGCAGGACGGCTGCTTTCCGCAAAAGCAGCCGTCAGAGCCAGAGTTCCAAGACAAGGCTTATCTGCATCGCATCTGAAAGACACGATGAAACGAATTTACTGGACAAAGTAAATGCCGTCGGCACCCTCCACATCCGAGATGGCGACCATGAGCAGCTCGCCCTCGTCCGTCCAGGTAAAGATGCAGGCGTAGCGCAGCTCCTCGCCGTTGTAGTCGAAGATGACGCCCACGCTGCCGTCGTCGAGATACTGGTAAGTGCCGTTCAGCGTACCGCCGCCCTGGATCATCTTTGCGCCGCCTGCGGCGTCAAAGGTGAACTGCAGCGTGCCGCCGTATGCCGCCAGAGACTCGTCCATCTCGGCCTGAGTCATCTCGCTGCCGTCGATGTAGCCGCCGGCAAACGACCAGACCGTGTTGCTCATGTCCGGCGTATCTGCCTGCGGAAGCTCCCACAAAGAGTTTTCCTCTTCCAGTACAGCTGCCGTAGGGGCCGCATCCACAGAGATGGCCGGCGCGGCCAGCACCGGTGTCGAAAGCGAGGCCAGAAGTGCCGCGCTGAGTGCAAGAGAAGTGATACGTTTCATAAAACTTTTCCTCCTTGTGCGATATTCGGAGAGCACATTTTGTCTGGTTCCAGTATACTCTTTTCTGCCCCTGCGGCGGACAGTTTGACACGATTCGCCCCGAAACTGCGCTCAATCGACCCGGCTCACAGGGAAACGCGGAGGATGAATCTGCCGTCCTGCACCGAGAAATCCGAAAGCCCTTTATATTTTTCCACGATAGCGCAGATGCTGCGCACACCGATGCCGTGTCCTTCGGCGTGGGTCACCGGCAGGCCGTTTTCAAACTGTATTCCCTCCGGACAGGGATTGACGAACTGCAAAAAGAGATGCCCGTTCTTTTCCCGGGCAGTAACTTCAATGTATGCAGGGCCATTCTCTGCTTTCATCCTGCGGCAGGCCCGGAGCGCATTTTCCAGCGCATTGGAGAGCAGCACGCAGAGGTCTGTCTCGGCCACCGAGATAAGCTGCGGGATATGAGCCTGAATGTTGAGCGGCACACCACAGTTCTCCGCCCGGCCTGCAAAGGACGAGAAGATGAGGTTCGCAGCCTCGTTCTCGCAGTAGGTCGTCACCTTGCTGGCCTCTATCTCGGAGCAGATGCTTTGGATGTACTCCTGTGCCTGCTCTCCCCTGCCGTTCTCGATGCAGGCGGAGATGTATTGCAGATGGTGGCGCAGGTCGTGGCGGTAGGCGCGGGTCTGCTGCTGGGAGGTGCGCAGGGCCTCGATCTCCCGCACCGCCTGGCCGACCTGCAATTTGAGGTTGTTCCGGGTCTGTTCCAGCTGGCCGCGGGTGCGCTCCTCTGCCGAGACCCGGAGGACAAAGACGATATACGCCACGCTGCACACGAAGGGCATGAATTCCACCGCCGCCTGATTGCCCTGGGCGAGAAGGTCGGTGTAGATGCGGGTCACATAATCGAAAAGGTAACCTGCCAGCGGCACTACGCCGAACAGAAGCTGCATCGAGCGCGGATACCGGGCAAAGCTGCGGGCCGCCGGTGCAACATAGCGCAGCAATACTGCCAGCAACGGCAGCGTAACCACCATCTCGACGGCGGGCTGCAGCCAGTCGATGCCCGGCACCATCGCAATGACCAGCAGCGCCACCCAGCGCCGGAGCTGACAGCACAGATACGCCGCCAGCACCGAGATGGTGGGCCAGAGCCATTTTCCGCTGAGGACACTGAGGATGATGGCGAGCGGCAGATGGGTGGTAAGCGGATACGCCTCCTGCATCGCCATCCAGCTACCCTTATAAGTAATAAGCGCCTGCATCAAGAGCATGGCTGCTGAGCCGACCGCCAATATAATGCAGTTTTTCTTCGTCCAGTGGATGTCACAGAACGCCGCCGAGAGTGCGATGCCAAAGAGCGCCACGGCAACACCGTTTGGTACAGTAAGAGCGTTCACTACATGACCACCTGCTTTCGGTCAAAAATATAGCTCAGGTAGCGGTCCTTCGTTTCCGAATACTTCCCGTGGGGCAGCGGCACCACGGCTCCGTCCTGCATCGTAATGGAGCGTGCTGCGATGTTGGCGATATACTCCATATTGATAAGGAAGGAGCGGTGGGGACGGAGGAAATTCGGGTATTCCACGAGCTGGTCACAGAGGTCGTCCAGCCGGCCCATGCTTTCCAGCACGACGCCGTTGTTCAGGTGAAACGTGAGCGTCCGCCCCATCACCTCGCAGTAGACCAGCTCTTCCAGCTCCAGGCGGACGATGCCGCTCTTGCTCCGGAGGATGAGGCTGTGCTTCTGCTCCCTGGTGCAGGCCGCACAGGCCGAGTCCATCAGGCGGAAAAAGTCCTCTCTCCGGATGGGCTTGAGCTGGTAATACCATGCATCCACCGCGTAGGATTCCACCGCAAACTCCGTGCTTGAAGTAAGGAAGATGATCTTCACATTCGAGTCATATTCCCGTATCTCCCGGGCCGCAGCCATCCCGTTTTCGCCCGGCATCAGGACATCCAGCAGGATGATGTCGAAGCGCGTTCCCTTCTCCACCTCCGCCATCAGCTCGACCGGGCTTTGATAAGACGTATGGGCAAAGTCCTGCCCGCGGTCAGCAGCATATTCTTCCAGCAGAGCTTCCAGCCGTCTGGTCTCTTGGTTCTCGTCGTCACAAAATGCGATCTTCAGCATAAGGGGATCTATCCGTTCCCTTCTTTGTTTATTCTGTTCTATAGTATAGAGATTCTTGCTTTTTTCGTCAAGTTGTGATGGCAGCCCACTGGGCTGATTGCTTGCCGCCTGCGGGTGGCCGTGCTGATCCGCCAACGATCACTTTTGCACATAAAACGAGCCTCCTGCATTGGAAAATTGATGCAGGAGGCCTGTTATTACCATATTATGAGGGAACCGTAATTTATAATTTCGCACCCGGCAACAAATGAAAAATACCACAGGAAAATGACGCAGAAAAATATTCTTTTCAACCCGCCTGCTGCCGCTTATCCAGGCGCATCTTATCCGCAATCATCGCGATGAACTCCGAGTTGGTCGGTTTACCGCGCAGGTTGTGGATGGTGTAGCCGAAGTAGCTGTTCAGGGTGTCCACATCGCCACGGTCCCATGCCACCTCGATGGCGTGGCGGATGGCGCGCTCTACCCGGCTGGCGGTGGTGCCGTTTTTCTTGGCGATCTCCGGGTACAGGCGCTTGGTGACGGCATTGATGTACTCCGGCTCGTTCATGGTGAGCAGGATGGCATCCCGCAGGAACTGGTAGCCTTTGATGTGGGCAGGGACGCCGATCTGATGCAGAATGTCCGTGACCTTCAGCTCGTCGCTGTCCACGCTGGCCGTGATAAGCCGCTTCTGGTGGCCGTGGGCGACTTTGAGCACCCGGCTGGCAAGGACATTCTCGTCGAAGGGTTTGACAAAGTAGTAGGCGAAGCCCTCATCCAGCAGCTCCTGGACCATTTCCTCGCTCTGGAAGGCGCCGGTGACGAAAAACGTGGTGTGCGTTTCGCCGGCGGCGACATATTTCTGCTTGACGGCCAGAGCATCCAGCCCGGGCATGAAGGCATCCAGCAAAACCACCTGCGGCCGCACCACAAGCATCTTCTGCAAAACCTGAAGGCCGTCTTTTTCCACGACGGTCACTTCTACGCCTTTTTGCTCCAGTGCCTCTCGACAGGCTGCCGTAACATCCGCACTGGTATCCGACATCAAAAATCTTACTTTATCCATCGTACTATCCTCCAATGTGTGCAGTTCCCTTTACAGTCTAGATTTTACCATATTTTACCATGGATTGCAACAGGAAATTTTTACATTTTCTGGAATTTTCACAAAAAATCTTCTTGTTCATTCTGCGGTCTGCGCTTCGGCACCGCTTTGAACGGCGTTTTTTGCCTGTTCGAGCATCGTCTGGGCGAAAATCCCGTAGCCTCGGGTGGGGTCATTGACCAGAACATGGGTCACAGCACCCACGAGGCGCCCATTTTGGAGGATGGGGCTTCCGCTCATGCCCTGCACGATGCCGCCGGTCGCAGACAGAAGCGAAGGGTCGGTCACCCGGATGACCAGATTCCGGCGGGGGTCGGCGTCGCTGACCCGCTCGATCTGGATGCGGTAAGCGCGGGGCGCTTCCCCTTCGATGGTAGCCCATATCTCAGCGGGGCCGGTGACGACTTCCTGCGCGAACGCGATCTCCCGCAGCTGGCCCGAGAAGTGGGTGCGCGTCGTGCCGTAGACGCCGTTCTCGCCGTTGATGCGGATGGTGCCGATGGCGTGGGCGCTCAGGAAATGGCCCTTTAACTCACCGGGGCTTCCGGCCGTTCCGGCACTGCAGCCGGTTATCTCGCAGGGAACGATCTCGCCGCTGCGCAGGGCGACGCTTTCGCCGGTGTCGCTGTCGCTGATGGGGTGGCCCAGTCCCGCAAATACGCCGAGCTCCTCGTCAGCAAAGGTCAGTGTACCCACACCGGCAGAGGAGTCCCGCACCCACATTCCGGCCCGCCACTGCCCGGCGGCACCGTCCCACACCGGGGTCAGGGTAGTCAGCTTCTGCTCACCGCTGCGGATATACACGACCTCCACGGACTGTCCCTCGGCAGCGTCCAGGGCTTCCTTTACGGCTTCATTGCTCTCGGTGCGGGTCTGCCCGATGCAGATGACCCGGTCACCGAGGCGAAGCCCGGCCTCCTTGGCGGGATTCGATGTCCCGCCGCCAGCCTGCCCGATCTCCGAAAATCCCACGATGAGCGCCCCTTCGGAGAACATCTTGACGCCGAAGGGTGTACCGCAGACGGTCACTCTGGGCCGCTCTGTCACCACCGCCCGGATGGTTTTGATGGGGAGCCACCCGCCCAGCGTCAGCGTCGTCTGGTAGCTGCCCACCGCCCGGGTGCTGGCAACATTCTGGCTCCCATGGCCGCGCTGTGGCTCGACCCATGCAAAGCGGGGGAGATATAAGGCTTGTCCCGGCTCCAGATAGACCCGGTCCGGCAGACAGCTGTACAGCCAGCCCAAAGCTGCCGCAAGAGCCAGCAGCAGATATGCCGCCGCAAGCTTTGCCCGCTGCATTCTCTTCACGCCCATGGCCTCCCTCGCTGTTTTTGGGGTTATTATGCGGAGGCAACGAGGGAATTATCCTTCGGCAGTTGACTTTTGCGGCGAATCTTGCTACTATAAATAAAGTTTCCGTGCGGGAGTGGCGGAATGGCAGACGCGCTGGTTTTAGGCACCAGTTCCAACGGAGTGAGGGTTCGACCCCCTTCTCCCGCATAAAAAATGGCCCCAAGCTCAGGCTTGGGGTCATTTTTTATCTTGCAGTAAAGCAATCCAAATCCGAACCATTTTCCTTTGATGCGGCTTGGGCCGCTTCCTCAAACGTGATGGTCTGTGTACCTTCTTTATAGTTAAAGGTTATCAAAACCTTATCATCGTACAGATAAATCGAATTGATGAACGTATCCACCAACGCTTGCCTCTGGTCTTTCAGGCTCATGTCCAGTTTACGGAAGCGCATCAGCCAGAAACGGATAAATTCCTCTTTGATTTTTGGCTTTGCCAGCTTTTCTTCCGCAATGCGGGCTTCAAGCTCACGCTTGGTTTCTTCGAGCTGTTCCAACCGTTCCTTGGTGGAACTGGTGAGGATTCCGGCTTGAATTGCGTTGAGCATATTCTGGATACCCGATTCTGCATCCCGGAGCTGTTTCTCATAGAGAGGAAGGTTGGTGTTCTCTCGGTCTTGCAGCTCCATGACCTTGGCGATAATGGATTCCATGGCGGCATCGTCCCGGACAAGCTGCATGGTCTGGTTCACCACCAGATCTTCCAGCCACTGTTTGCGGACAGTTTTCTTCTTGCAGCCCTTCTTCTTTTTGGCCGTGGCACATTTATAGTAGCGGTGGACTTCTCCCGTCCGGCTTGTGCCGCTTTCGCCAAACATCAGCGCACCGCAGCAACCACAGTGCAGCTTGGTTGTCAGCAGGTAATCGTCCTCTGCCTTTCTTCGGGCAGGGGCTTTCTTGTTTTTGGCAATCTTTTCCTGCACATCATCGAACAGTTCCAGCGGCACGATGGGCGGAATCGCATCCGGCACGACCACATCCCGGAATTTCAGTTCTCCGATATAACGCCGGTTTTTGAGCATGTGCTCCACGCTGTTGTAAGTAAATTCGCCTCCGACCGGGTTCTTGATGCCGTTTTCATTCAGCCAGTCCCGAATCTCTTTCATCGTGAGGCCATCCCGATACTTCGTGAACGATTCCAGCACGAAAGGGGAGGCAAGCGGGTCGATGTGAAATTTCCGCTCGGAATCCAGCGTATATCCAAACGTTCCACGACCACCGTTGCAGCGGCCTTTCAGGATGTTCTCTGTCTGTCCACGGACAACCTTTTCGGCAAGGTCGGCAGAGTAGTATTCTGCATAGCCCTCCAGAACCGATTCCAGAATGATACCCTCTGGCCCCTCGGAGATGATCTCCGTAGCCGACATGAGCTTGACACCGTTCTTCTTCAGCTGGGTCTTATACCGGGCACTGTCGTAGCGATTCCGGGCAAAGCGGTCAAGTTTCCAGACCAGAACAATATCAAACAGCTTCTTGTCGCTGTCCTTTATCATCTGTTGGAATTGAGGGCGATTATCCGTCTTGGCAGAGATGGCGCGGTCAATGTAGTGCTTGACGATAGTGATGTCATTCTTTTCGGCATAGGCCGTGCATTCACGAATCTGGCCTTCGATGGATTCTTCGCGCTGGTTATCACTGGAATAGCGGGCGTAGATTACAGCGGTCATGACGGACACCTCTCATTCTACATCATTGAACGGTGGAGCGTTCTTTCAAAGCACTGTTTCGTATAATGTATATACCATGTTTTGATGGAGAAATCAAGACTTTTTATTATCTTCAGTTTTTCTTTTTGAACAATTGACCCAACAGCCACCCCTCTCGTTGAAATGAGGTGACTGTTGGGCCGACTTGCTCGGATTCCTTTATTCTTCGTTTAGCTGGACGATGGTATTATAAAAGATTTTGTTTGGAATAACGACTTGAAGAACACCCTTTTTCAAAAGTGCTTCTATGCGTTTCATGACATACCAGTCACTTACCGGAGCAGAAATCGCTTTTAATACGTCTGCGGTAAGTTCACCAACCGAAATAGGAATTCTCGATACTAAACTAATAATTCTCTGGTCGAAATAATCTATGTTAACGCTTTTAACATCGTTCGCATGCCAAATACGCATGGAGGTGTTTTCGTTTAATAGCTTTCCCCATCTTTTGGCATACTCAGTAATAGTTTCTTCCGTCAAATACTTTTGTGAGATCTTATCGGTTTTCCCTTCCATAAATTCTTTCAGACCTTCTCTGGATGCAAGCAAAATTCTATTTGTACCATACTTTGCTGCATAGTAACAAATATAATAAATGCCGCACCAACAATCGGCAGAACTCCTGACCCAAACACGCAGTGGCTTATGATTTATCATATCACATTGAACCGCATTCGCTGTACCATGATATTTCGACCACAGTTGTCTAGCTTCAATTTGGCTGTCAGGATAATATTCTGAAAGGCAATTCACGAATTGTTTGCAACGATATTCTGAATCGCAAGCATATTGAAGTTCTCCCATTGATAACATAAACGGAAACAACTTTACACTTTCGACGATGCCTAAAGCTGCTAACATATTGACATCACTGGGTTCAAAAACAATTTCATCCATAGCTGGTCAAAATCATAATTTCGGGATGGTAACTTGTGTAGTTGCACTCCAATAGATTGGTTTGCTTGAGCCAACCACTCCAAAATAACACCCAACGCTGCAATCAAGATAAGTTCCAACATCATAGAAGTCATATGTATAGGTTGTATTATATATACTTTGTTCTGGAACTAGTGCTGTCGTTGAAAATGGGCAGCTTCGTTCGATGTTATCGGAATAGCTCGTGTAGTAATCCGTTCCTGAAACATTTTTTATTAAATCCGGGCCAATACCGACGGTAGTTCCACTCATATAAAAGCCCAATCCATTGGCCTTTGTATAAAGAACTCTCCATGTTCCATCAATATACGATACAACTCTTGAGCCGTCTGTATTAGAAACAGGAATGCGCATTGGAACCTCGGCCAAAACATAAAATCCGAGATTCTCTTGTTCTTGCACAGAAAGATTGAGAAGTTCTTCTATCGAATAATCATCGATCTTTCTCTTATTTCCAGTTGCAAATGCTGGCTGAATGGTCAGGAGAAATAAAACCGTGACCAATAGAATGGAAATCAGCCGTTTGATTTTGTTAGTCATAGTATACTGCCTCCTAATTTATTTTTTTTCTTCACTCAATACACTAAAGCTCCATTGGAATCACCTTCATTAAATTTTCCCCTTCAGGTGTATACTCCTCGGCAAATAAATGTGAACCATACAAATGCTGAAACTACTAGAATACTGCTGGAATAGAAAATATTGTGACCTTACACTGCTTTGGGTGATTACTTTGCTTTCCTTCATTGAATAGCTAGAACAACAGCTACTATCAAGAACAAAGTTGAAAGCCCAAGCTGAACCCATGCAATTTTTTCGTTTTCGGCATTGTTACAGCCTTTGGAGGATACTGCCACTTGGATATAATGCACTGCTACGATTCCATATGAGAAAAACAAAGAAGCCCAAGCATAAGGTACTGCGCTTTTATCTGTCAATCGGACAAGATTACTAGTCCATACTGAAATGCAGCCCCAAAGGGCAAAAGGAGCAATAAGAAAAAAGTTGCTTTTGCCTTTTTTCATTCTTAGCCTCCCACAGCTTGATGGTACGATTTTGTAGTATCCATAAGGTGTCCACCGGAATCATACGAATACAAAATATCATGATTTTGATTTGATTGCTTTTACGACTAAATAAATGACCAGTATGCCGATGCAGAGCGAAATAATTGTCAATGCCTCTGCCGTTGCATTAAGGCAAGCACCAATAAAATAAACCAATACCAAAAATGCAACAAAAGCGATAAGAAGCAGCACCCATTTGTTTTTTTTCATGTTATCACCTCCCTATCTACAAAAGTTGGCATTAAATTTTTGTTGAACCAAAGGAATTGTTGAGAATACAATCAATACCCATTTGGAGAGATAGTAGCAAACTACATGACGTGTATACGGAAGCACATTAAAAATGGCAAGCAGGAAATCTATTGACGAAAGAACAGATGCGACCATCTTGTAACTTGACCGCTTCTTTTCACTTAAAGGCTTATTCTTTGCTTCGATAGGTGAGAGAAAGATAGAGATGCCCAAAAGAGCTACTGTTGTCAGGATACGGAAAAGGTGATTTGCTGCGATTGCCTTACTTAGCAAAATGCAGATAAGTGCCAGTCCGGAGAATGCCAAATAGCATCTGGTGTGCGATGTTGCATGGTATCCGCCAATGTAGATTCGCTGTGGGATAAACCCAATCAAAAATGAAAGTGCGTACCGCACATCACCACACACAACAGCGATTAAAACAACAAGCAGAACGCTCACAACAGATGATATGAGCAACTCGTACCCATAGACATACGCATCCGCCTTTGCTTCATCTATCACTTTTTGCTCGCAGAAAAGACGGACTGATTTTTGAGACAGCGTGCGTTCCCACATTGCAGTTGCGCCACCTTATCTTCTGATTTTTGCTTCACTGTATCATAAATTTCAGCAAAATCAAGAGGTTTGGCAAAACTGGTCGTTCTGGTGACAAAAGTGGTAGGTCTGGCTACTTGTAAGGAGCCTTTGCACAGTCTATAATAGTAGCAGGACATTATTTTGTGGAGGTTGTCGAAATGCTGAAGTACCACGTTGCAGTCTGCGATGATGAGAAATCAGACCTTGATGGCATTGTTCAAAGCGTCCAGCAGTACGATGTGCAAGGCTGCTTTGACATTGAAACTTACATGGATGGAAACGAACTTCTGAGCGAATTGCAAATGCAGAAGAAATCCTTTGATCTGCTTCTTCTCGATATCGAGATGCCATCCAACGGTTTTCAGCTGGCGCAGTCTTTGATTCAGATGGAGAAGCATCCTTTGGTGGTATTTGTCACGAAGCGGCATGAGTACGCTGTGCAGGGATATGGCATTGCATTCCGCTACCTTGTCAAACCTTTGGATCAGACGCTGTTCGCTGCGGCAATGGATGCCGTCCTTCAGGAACTGAACTCCAAACATTTCACGATCGAATACGATGGTGTTACCATGTCCTTGGAAACATCGGACATTTACTTTCTGGAAAGCCACGGACATAAAGTTCTGATTCACTGCAAGGAGCAAGACCTTACATTGCGAATGAGCATTCCTGAAGCCTTGGAGCAGCTTCCCAAACGGTGCTTTGTGTCACCACACAAAAGTTATCTCGTCAACATGGAACACATTGTTTACGCTACGGGAACCGCTGTTTTTCTTTCCAGCGGACATCAGCTGCCGATCAGCAGGAGGAAGCGTCAGGAGTTCAATCAGATCTTCAACGCTTATTTGGGAAGATGATGCTTTATTATTTCGTTGAGTTTGCAGGGAGCTTTGCCAACATTGCCCTGTTGCTGCTTTTTATCGGTCGGCTGTTTCCCAAAAAGGAACCCGTCTCAAGGTGGTTCTATGCGTCATATGTTGCACTCTTGATCGCTGGGCAGTGCGCTTTGAGTTTATTCCCGGATTGGGTAACGCAGCGCACGATTTATCTTTTAGTTGGCGGATTTCTCCTTGCATTGCTGTTCTATGAGGAGCGACCGTGGCAGGCGGTTTTCGCAAGCGGAGCCTTCTTTACACTGGCTGCTTTGGTGGAAGTGCTTGCAATGCTCCTGATTGGTCTGCGTATCCCGGATACCGACATTCTGATGCAGGCTGGGGCAGCACGGTTGGTCTATATTGTTTTTTCAAACCTGATTCAAATTCCACTCGTAGTTCTGATTTCACATTTTTTCAGCCGAAAGGGAAATGCTCTGCGCATCCTATGGCTGTTGCCGATCATTGCGATTCAAATCGCAAGTATCGCGGTCTGTTATGTGGCACAGTATCATGCTGCGGATGATTATTTCCCTGATTATATGGTCGGCCTTATGGCTGTACTTCTCCTTATAAACATCCTGATCGTGTTCTATGTGGAAGCTCTCCGGGAAAATGAGCTAGAAAAATTCAAAGTCAAGTTCAATGAGCAGCAGTACAACCTTCAAATGGAATACTACCAGCAGCTCAAAGAACGTCAGGAAGAAGTCCGTTCTCTACAGCATGATGTGAAGAAATACATTCTGGCGATGCAGGCAGTTGCAGAACACGGTGATACCGAAGAACTTCACAAGATCGCACAGGCCGCCACGAATGTTTTCGAGCGTTCCACAAATATTTCTGCTGTCGGAAATCCTGTTGTTGATGCTCTTTTGAATTATTACTTACGAATTGCGGAAAGGAATAACATCAAAGTCAAACTGGATGTGACGATTCCTGAAGTTCTGACGATCTCATCGTTGTCTTTGAGCATCATCATCGGAAACACATTTGACAATGCCATTGAAGCCTGCTGCGACTTGCCAGCAGAACAGCGAATCATTCATCTACAGCTGCGCAAGCAGTATCGCAGTCTCTTTTACCGGCTTGAGAATCCATACAGCGATACCGTTCGCAGCATCCGCATCGGAGAGTATCACGGTTACGGACTAAAGAACATAAATCGTATCGTTCAAGAGAACCATGGCGACTTCT
Source organism: Faecalibacterium longum (assembly GCF_040094125.1). NCBI lineage: Bacteria > Bacillati > Bacillota > Clostridia > Eubacteriales > Oscillospiraceae > Faecalibacterium > Faecalibacterium longum. The sequence goes on along the minus strand of NZ_JBBNIH010000138.1, from coordinate 1,834 downwards.
ACACAAAGAAGAAGGACGGTGTGTTTACCGTCCAAGTCCGCCTGAACTGCGAAAATTAAAACATTCTTCTAAAACGCAGCCTTGCTTTCGCTTGTACTTTGTGTGTTTCGTTCATCTGATGTATTCATTATCCTGAAGTGTTGACACGCATTCGTACTTATGTTATCATTCCCAACAAATCCACAGAGATTTCTGTAAAGAAACGATTCTGTGCGGTTTTATTTCCTGCGAAGATTTACCGCCCCGCAACACACCCGATCATTTTGCCGTCTGTTTCACCCGACAAAATCCTTCGCCTGTACTGCGTGGGCGGTATTTTTCTTTTCCGGGGAAGATTGCACCTTGAAAATTTCATGAGCCGACCGAACGTGATACCGGCTCTCCAGTCAACGCCGCTGCAAAACAGGGGCAGGAACTTCGTTCGGGGCAAACGGCGATTCACATATATGAGCAGTGGAACTCTCTACTTATTTTTGCGTCTTAACAATTCGGAAACAACTTTCGGAAATACGTTTTGAGCGCAGCAGTGGAGAGCAAGAACCGTCCCGTGGCCACAAATTTTCAATTCTTGAAAATTTCCTGTCCATCCGGGACTTCACTTCTCAAACTCTTGCGAGTTTTCCAAGTGATCTTGTTGGGGCGTGCCTGCCCCAAACCCTGCCGAGTAACAATAAAGTTCATAATTATTCCATGGACTGAGTATAACACGTCCTTCGACGATACACTACTCCTCTTTTTTGCAAAAATCCAATTATCTTCGGTGACCTGTCGTGAGATGCAATTATTTCATGTCGCTTCACCAATCACTTGACTTGGTTTGAAAAAACACAGAGCATATGATACAATAGAACAAATAATGTTGTCTACCGAGAAAGGAAGTGTCTTTCCATGAAAAAAATCCATAAGTTCTTTTCTAAAGATTTGCTCCATATTCTTGGTGCTGTTGGGATTTTTGTTGCTTTTCTGATTTCTATCGCCTATAAGCAAGTTGGAATCGGGGCACTCATAGCTGCGTGGCTTATTGCTATGGCAATTATCGGGGTAGCATGGATTACAGACATCCGCAAAGCAGACCTGCTGAAAAACGGAAAGATTGTTTCCGGAAAAGTTAATGCAGTAAAAAGGGTTCACATAAAATTCCACATGAGTACCTATCACCTTGCTGATGAAGATGTAATTTATCCTTGGGTGATTCGGTACCAATACAAGATTGGAAAAGACACTTATTATGGACAGTCCCATTGGTTTTGGTTCAAGCCTCTCGTGAGCAAGGGAACACCTATAAAGGTGACTATTGACCCTCAAAACCCAGAAAGAAGCATTGTTGCTGCATGGGAAAGTTAATAGATTGTTTCTTTCCTCTATGATGACGGAAATTTCAAAGGAGCGTAATCTCCTTTGGCACACGACTTTGGAACAAAGTCTAGTGTGTTACACCTCGATAGAGGTGTGCCGCTCCCAGACACAAAAAGTCCCATGGCCAACACCTCGGCGGTGTGGTCATGGGACTTAATGCTTTTTAGGCCTAGCGGAGTGAACAGTAACCAATCCTGACATCCAGTTGCCGTGTCATTTGTTGAATACTGTTTTACGAACAGTCTGCGGACGTGAAGACCCACCATTATATCATCAGCTTCGACCCGAAGGACGCAGTAGAGAACGGCCTGACCATGGAGCGGGCGCAAGCCCTTGGCTTGCAGTTCTGCAAGGACAACTTCCCCGGTCATCCCGCCATCGTCTGCACGCACCCCGATGGACACAACCATTCGGGAAATATCCATGTCCACATCGTAATCGGCAGCATCCGAACACGAGAGGTGGAACGCAAGCCCTA